>CAYFWA010000022.1:0-23469 GCA_964346625.1 uncultured Myxococcales bacterium | reverse complement strand
GTGGCCGGCGCACCGGAGACAGGCCCGATATCAACCGTTGTTTGACGCGACAGTGATTGGTGCTCTAGCATCGGGCTCCCAGGCATCCGGAGGTATAAACACCATGGAAACCAAGCATGCAAAGCGGCAAATCACGTGCGCGAGGGACCATGGAATTGACATCGCCACACGTTTTTCGGTGTTCCTGGGTACTTGGCTGCTACTGTTCGGAACCTCTGCCGGGTGCTCCGACCCATCATCAGACCCGAACTTCATCGAACAGTATCACCAGGGCGACTCCAACCCATGGCAGGCCTACGAGAGGTTCGACAACTTCTGCGCCGGCGATCTCTGGGACCCTTCACAGCCGTGTCCTGGGGGTAATTGTACGGGCGCCCTGAGTAGCGACCATTTCCACGTCGACATCAGTGGAACGGAGGACCGAGACGAGATTTACTTTTTCGATGACACCTTTGAGCCGGACGGGCCAGGCGTAACGAGCGGCTACTATGGCATCCTCTACGGCGACGGCAGGTGGCCTGGTCAAAAGCCGTTTATGCTCTATGAAAATAGACGTGTGATGTCCATTCGCTACTATGACCGGGGGCGCTGCTCTTCCCCTGCCTCCTTCGGCTTGCTACGTCGCAAGTTCTTCCAGAGCACTCACGACAAGATCGTGGGCGACACGGTCGCAGGCAAGGACATCAGTGCCAGCCTCACGCAGTCGTTGAACACGGACCGATGTCTCCATCCCCACCTGAACCACGACGAGGACTATGTCCGCTTCGAGCGGCTGTTCGAGTACAGGCTACCGACGGGGATCCCCCCATTCGTCACGTACTTCGACATCCACCTGGACGGCGGGTGGCGGTTCGCCACCGGCAGCCGGTGCGTCGATACGCGGTTGGATGGGAACCATCAAGGCGACTACGTATCCGATCTTCACTGTGCCAACAACGAGCCTGGCTTCGAGTGGCGCGACAATCAGCTTGTCTTGGAAGACGTCGTGATGAACTGGTGGCTGGCGGAGTCGTGGGCCTGCTACATCGACCCAATCTGCAACGTCGAGTGGTGGATTCTGTGGTGGAAGCTGCGCAATGGACTGGATTCATTTGCCGCGGACATGGAAGACGAGTTCCATGATGCCATGTGGGTGGACAATCCGATGTTTCAAGACTTTTACCGTTGTGAAGAAGCCAGTGACTGCGTGACGGATCCTGCTGATATTTTCAACTTTAATGACATGATGTTTGATGTGCGCTGTGTGACTGACTACGACCCCCCAGCGGCACCTCAGTGCGAGGATGGAACCGAGGCGTATTCTGAAACTCAAGCCAGTAACGGCTGCCAGCTCCGTCCCAGCCGAGTTACTAGGGTGAACATGTATCCCGACCGATTTGAATTTGTTTTTATGGAGAAAGGCGAAGGAACGGGAGGGAACACTGTTGTAGGACTAGACGGGTACTATTTCTTACTCGAAAGAGCTAATTCTTGCTTACCACATAGTGAAGATCCTCACACGGGCGAAGCAGGGCACGGCCGGGTGACTTCAGAGTGGACCTGTGGAAATGGTAAAAGGGAGGGTCCCGAGGAGTGCGACGGCGCCGCTTTCCTGGACTGCGAGGATGTCTTTGGCCCCGAGGCATCCGGCAAGGTCCGCTGCAATGATTGGTGCCGGTACGACTACGGTCGGTGCTGCATCCCTTCGGACCAGGGCCCTGTTACTGGCGAGGATATCGACAGCGGCTTCTCATCGCGATGACATGTCCGGTGAGCGTGCTAAAATGCAACATCAAGCAAGGGATGACGGGACCATGGTTGATCTACTGAGTCGATTCTCGATCCTGGTGTGCGTCTCCACGCTGTGTGTCGCATGTTCCGATCGGCCGGTGGGAAGCTGCAGCCCTGACAACTGCGAGGGGTGCTGCCAGGCCGGCGCCTGTCGGGAGGGGGACCTGGACAGCACCTGCGGCACCGGCGGCCAGCAGTGCGCCGACTGCGCGGCCGGGGGGCAGGTGTGCACGCCGGCCCGCGTGTGCGGCAGCGACTGCGGATCCCACAATTGCGACGGCTGCTGCGACGACACGGGGCAGTGCCTTCCCGGCGACGAGGCCGGCGCCTGCGGCACCCAGGGCGCGCTGTGCACGGCCTGCGCCGACGGAGAGCGGTGCGACGCGGCCGGGGCCGGCGCCTGCGTGCTCGATGTCCCCTGTCTGCCCGGGCTGTGCGAGGGCTGCTGCGATGCCGAGGGCTATTGCCGATCGGGCACCTCGAACCGTCTGTGTGGCGCTGGGGCCGAGGCGTGTCTGGACTGCGAGGCATTGGGGGCGAGCTGCTCGGCGGAGGGTGCCTGCGTGGACCCGCAGCAAGACTGCGGGCCCGGAAACTGCCCGGGGTGCTGCGCCGCCGCGGACGAGTGCGTGGTGGGGACAAGCCCGACCCGGTGCGGTCACGACGGCGAGGCCTGCCAGGACTGCGGCGATCAGGTCTGCGACCAGGGAGAGTGTGTTACGGGCTGCCAGGACCAGGACCGCGACGGCTACGGCCCCGGTTGTGCGCTCGGGGAGGACTGCGACGATCAGGCTCCGGGCATCGTGGGTTCCTGCAAGCCGGACGGCTGTCCTCAGGGTTGGGCATACGTACCGGCGGGCAGCTTCATCATGGGGTGTGATGAGGGGGATCTCGGGTGTAGCGTATCGCCAATCGGTGACCCAGAACCAGAGCACGTCGTTCACATGAGTGACTACTGCATCCAGGAGACCAAGGTTACCGTAGATATGTACCGTGCCTGCAAACTGGGCAACGTCTGTATGGCTACCCCCTGCGTGGAATCAAGTGAAAACGCGTGCAAGTACTCAGAGCAGCCGGGAGTGAACAACGACTTCCCGGTGACGGGAGTCCACTGGCACGATGCCCGGTGGTTGTGTCGGCTCTGGTATGGAGGCGACCTGCCAACCGAGGCGCAGTGGGAAAAGGGCGCTCGTGGGACCGACGGCCGGGCCTGGCCCTGGGGAGATAGCCCAGAGCCCAACTGTGAGATTACGTACATGCCAGGATGCGATGCCGGCGGCTATTTTGTCGAGGTGGGCCAGTATCCTCAGTCCGATTCCCCATTCGGGCTGCAGGATACATACGGTATGATCGAGGAATGGGCGCTGGACGAGTATTCGTCGACGTTTTATGCCGAATGCGGCGACTCCTGCACTGATCCCAGCAATCAGCCTTCGGATCCAACGGCGTTTTTTCTCGGCGTCGTACGTGGCTACCGGGACCGCACCTGGGAGCCTCCTGTGGTGCACGACAACATTGCGGCCCGCCTGCGGATACCCGTTCAGCCACCGGGAGATCCAGAGGAGATCGGGTGGTCTGTTCGCTGCGCCCGTCCCTGGCCATGACGCCTGCTGCAACCGCTGCGGTCGCGAAGATTGCTATTACGATGCGCGCGACGCCGCTCGCGTCAGGGTGGGATGTTGAGCCATGGTTGCTCGACTGAACCGCGTCTCGCTCCTGCGGCTGGGCATGGTGTCGATCCTGATGTGCTTCGCCTCACTGAGCTTCGCATGTTCCGATCGGCCGGTGGGAAGCCGCAGCCCTGACCACTGCGAGGGGTGCTGCCAGGCCGGCACATCTCGTGAGGGGGAGCTGGACAGCGCCTGCGGCACCGGGGAACACGTAACCGTTCAGGTGTCAAGTAGGACCGAAACTGCGATAACGGGCGAATTGGCGCCTTTCCCTGCAGCGGCGCGTGGCGCGGCGGAGGTTGCGCGCGTCGCGGCGAAGCCGGAATCGGCGCGTGGCGCGGTGAAGCCCGAGACGCGCCCGGAGCCGCCTCGCTACGAGAGCGTGGTCACGGCCCGGCGTTTCCCCGAGCGGGTCTTTCGTTCGGATCGGTCCCTTTCCGTGGTGGACCGGGTGCGGCTGCGGAGGCTAGCGCCGCGCACGGTGGCCGAGTGGCCGAGGCGCTTTGGGAGAGCGCGGGCGTGTTCGCGCCCGGCACCCAGGTGGTGTTGACCCTGGAGTCGATGCTCTGACGAGGGTCTCGTCTCAGCGGGCATTTAGGGGGGGGCCATGGGGCCCCGAGCTGCGGCGAGCGCCGCGTGGTGGGCTCAGGCGATGAGCCGGCGGGCCCGTGCGAGGCCGTCGAACCAGCTCACCTGGTGGGCCAGCTCCCGGGCCTGCTCGGCGAGCTGGCGCCGTCGGGTCGGCTGGAGCCGGGCGCGCAGCAGCAGGCACTCGGCCACGCTGCGGCGGTCGCCGAGCCGCCGGAAGGCCGCCGTGGCCGCCTCCAGCGCCGTCTCTGCCGCGTCGCGTGGGGTCGCGGGGTCCAGCCAGCGCCCCAGGGCGAGCTGGCTTTGGCCTTGCCCCTCGAGGCTCTGGGCCGTGCGGGCCTGCTCGAGGGCCGTCGCGGCCAGGCGCCGGGCCCGGTCCGGCGCGCCCTGGCGATGCTGCAGGGTGGCGGCGCGCAGGGTCAGGCGCCAGAGGTCGCGGGGGCCGCCCCCGGGATCCTCGGCCCCGCCTCCGCTCATCAGCAGCAAGGCCTCGTCCAGCTCCGCGCTGGCCGCCCCGAGATCACCGCTTTGCTCGAGCACTTCGGCGAGCTGCAGGTAGGCCTTCAGCAGCAACCCCGCCTGGCCCGCCTGCAGCGCCTGCCCCAGGGCGCTGCGGGTGCTCTCGATGGCCTCCTCGAAAAGGGTCCGTCGGCTCAGCAGCCGGCCGAGGCCGAGGCCGAGCCGGATCTTCAGCGCGGGGTGACGGCCGCTTTCGGCCTGGGCCTCCTTGAACACCATCTCGGCGGCCAGCAGGTGACCGGCGTCGGTGAGGGCTTCGGCCAGCTGGAGCGACAGGGTCAGGTAGCGCTCGGTCCCTTCGTCGAGCAGCAGCTCCCAGCGGGCCACGTGGCGCGCCTGACGAAAGTGCAGCGCCGCGCCCTCGGGGTCCATCCAATGCAGCGCGAGCTCGCCCGCCTGTTGCAGCAGCTCCAGGGCCTGCTCACCGAGCCGGGCCTCGAAGCCGTGGCGCGCCCGGGCGAGAAAGCCGGCGCCCTGGCGGCCGAGGGCCTCGAAGATCTCCCGGTGCAGCGCGGCCCGCTCGCGGGGCTCTTGGGCATTGCGCACCCGCTCTGCCACCAGGGGGTGGCAGACCGCCAGCTCCCCGGCGCTGGCCGCGGTGGGCGAGAGCCGTTGCGGTGCGGCATGGAGAAAGCCAGCCGCGTGCAGCTCGGGCTCCGCGTCGGCAGCGTCGTGGCCGCGATACAGCTCTTCGAGCAGGTGTCGGGGGGCGCGGTTTCCGATGGCACAGATCCGACGCAGCAGGCTCCGGGCCTCCGCCGAGAGGCCGGCCACCCGGCCGTCTACCAGCCGGTCGAAGTCAGCGAGGTCTGCCTCTGGCGGGAGCGCCGCGGCCGCTGCCGAGGCGGGCGCTTCGCGATCCGCGCGGAGATCGTCATCGGGGGCGTTCGCCCGCAGGGCCTCGATGGCGTGTACGAGGTTGCCCTCGGTGACCTCCGCGAGCGTCCGCGCCGTGGCCTCGGGCTGCGGAAGATCGGGGCGCGCCCAGGAGACCAGGTCGACGAGCGCCGGCGTGGCGAGGGGGGACACCTGCAGGCTGAGCTGCGACCCGTCGCCGGGCAACACCGAGCGCTCGGAGGCCAGCACCGCCTGCAGGTGTCCCGGCTCCTGCAGCGCCGGCTCCCAAAGGAGCTTCAGAAAGGACAGCGAGGCGCCGTCGTAGTCGTCCACGTCGTCGAGCAGCAGGCACACGGGCTGCTGGCGGGAGCCGAGGCTCCGGATGGCGCGCAGCGCGGCGGACTGGATCTCGCGCATCCGCACGGCCGGGCGGACGGGGTCCGTGGTGCGGTGGACCCCGAACAGGTCTGCCAGCCCCGGGACGTCGTCGCTCGACAGGCCCGCGCCGATCACCTGGCTCCGTAGCTCGTCGAGCCCCGGCGGGTCTTTTTGCAGCGACAGCACCTGGCGGGCCAGCAGGCGGACCGGGTACCAGGGCGCGCGCCCCAGGCGGGGATCGGCCTCGGCCTGCAGCGTCAGGGCGCCGCGCGCTCGCGCCCGCTCGCCGGCGAGCTGCAGCAGCCGGCTCTTGCCCACCCCGGCCGGGCCCAGCAGCTCGAGGACTTGTCGGTCGCCCGTCAGAAAAGACTCGATTTTCCGTCGTTCGTCCTCGCGGCCGCGCAGCGGAGGCTCCGGCGCGCCAGCGTCCAGAAGGCCGTCGAAAGACTGGTGGAGGGTCCGCGCGGTGGTCCAACCCGCGGGCTCGCCGGTCACGGCGCTCTGCGTCCGGGGCGGGTTCGCCGCGGCGAGCTCGGCGCGGGGAGGGCCGACGGTCTCCCGGGGCGCGGATGCGCGATCCACGGGCCCCTGCGACGCCGTTGCCGGCTTCGGGGAGACGGGGACGTCTGCGTCGAGCCCGCAACTGACGCAGCGGTTGGACCAGGCCGGTCGGTGCAGGTGGCAGGCCCGACAGGGAATTTTAAGCTCCCGCTGCTCGCGCAGGCTCGAAAACAGCGCCTCTCGCAGCGCGGCCACGGAGCCGAAGCGGCGAACGGGGTCCTTGTCCAGACAGCGCGCCACCACGAGCTCGAGGCCCGCGGGGATCTCGCGCTCGGGCGCTGCCTGGGCGAGGGTGGGCGGGCGTTCCTGGAGCTGCAGCGCCAGCATCTCCATCACGGCGTCGGTTTGGAAGGGCGGCCGGCCGGTGAGCAGCTCGTACAGGATGAGCCCCAGCGCGTAGATGTCGCTGCGCGGGGTGGCCTCCTCGCCGCGGATCACCTCGGGGGCCATGTAGGCCGGGGTGCCACTGATCTCACCCTGGGCGGTGAGCCGGGCGTCTCCGGTGCCAGCGACGCGGGCGATGCCAAAGTCGAGCACCTTGACGAAGTCCTCGCGGGTACGCAGAGGGGTGAGCATGATGTTGTCGGGCTTGAGGTCGCGGTGAATGACGCGCTGGCTGTGGGCCTCGTCCATCGCCGCCAGCACCTGGTTGAACAGGTTCACCGCCTGCCCCAGCGGGATCGGCGCGTCGGCCTCCACGAGGGCAGAAAGCGGCCGCCCCTCGAGGAACTCGCTGACGATGTAGAGCAGCCCGGCGTCGGTGCGGCCGAAGTCGTGGATCATCAGCACGTGGGGGTGGTGCAGCCGGCTGGCGGAGCGGGCCTCCCGCTGAAAGCGCGCGGCGCGGGTGCCGTCCTCGTCGTCCACCGTCTTCATCAGCTTCACCGCCACCTGGCTCTGCAGCCGCAGGTGTTGGCCCCGGTAGACCCATCCCATGGCCCCCTCTCCCACGCACTCCAGGAGCTGGTACTTCCCATCGAGGATCATACCGTCGAGCGCGTCCCCGGCCCGCGCGGGAGTGTCACCCAGCTCCTGCTGGCAGGCGCTGCAGATCCGGGTGCCGTCGTCCAAGCCGATGCTGCAGGTGGGGCAGATCTTCATTCGTTCGCTCGATTCAACTCTCCCCTGCCGCCCCCGTCGGACCAATATAAGCCGGGATCTCGGCATGGGCCGAAAAAACACATTGACTAAGTGTGATTAATCACGGTCTTCGGATTTCTGATAGAGAGCTCGAGTGGTTGCCCGAGTCTTCTCCCACGGAGCCACTGTAGGCCCGTGCGGCCTCCACGCCGGCGGGCCAGTGGATCTGCTCGGCGAGCTCCAGGGCCTGGGAGGCCAGGGCGCTTTGCTGCGTGGGCTGGTGGGCGGCCCGCTCGAGCAGGCACTCGGCCAGCGAGCGACGATCGCCGAGCCGGCGGAAGGCGGACACGGCCGCCTGGTGGTGCTCCTCGGCTTCGCCGTCGCGCTCCAGGGCGTGCAGCACGCGGGTGAGCTGGAAGTGGCTGCGGGCCTGGCCCAACAAGGTCTGGGTCCGGCGGGCCTGCTGCAGAGCGTCCGCCGCGGCGGTCAGGGCGCGTGGCGTGGCGCCGATGGCCAGGCGGGCCTCGGACAGGTGCTCCAGCATGCGCCAGAAGCTCGCCGGGGCCTGGGCCGCGGACGGCCCGTCGCCTCCGGTGACCATGGCCACCCCCTCTTCCAGCTCGTCGGCGGCTTCGGCGTGGCGGCCTTGATCCATGAGCACGCGCCCGAGGCTGGTGTACAGATCACAAAGCAGCCCCGGCTCTCCCGCGAAGATGGCTTGCCGTACGGCCTCCTGCATCTGCTTCGCGCCGCCGACGGGATCCCCCTGGAGCAGCGAGAGGCGGCCGCGGCTGCGCAGCAGCCGGGCGTGCAGGTCGGGGTGGGCCCCGGCGCTGGGCAGGGCCTCTTTGAGCACCAGGCTCGCCGCGTGGGCGTCCCTGGCAAAGGCGAGGGTGTCGGCGAGCCGTACGGACAGGCGCAGCACCTCCTCCTGGTCTTCGTCGTAGAGCAGCTCCCAGCGCGCGAGGTGCAGGGCGCGCTGGTAGTGGTGGGCGGCCCCCGGATCGTCGAGCCACTGCTCGGCTTGGTGAGCGGCGGCGCGGAGCTGCTCCAGGGCCTCCTCGCCGAGGTGAGCCTCGGCGGCGTGATGGGCCCGATGGATGGCCGGGACCCCGATTTCCGAGAGGTACCGAAAGGCCCGGCCATGGAGCTCGCGTCGCGCGTCCGCGGGCATGGAGGCGCGCACGTTGGCGGCGCATAGGGGGTGGGTCACCCGCAAGGTGTCGTCGGCAGTGGAGAGGATGCCCCTTCGCTCGAGCAGCCGCGCGGCGTCGGCCAAGGGCGCTCCCTCCCCGTAGAGCGACCGCACAGCGGCGAGGGAGGCCTCCGCGCCGAAGATGCAAACGCACTGCAGCAGCCGCAGGGCGTCCGAGGGCAGCCGCCCGAAGCGCACGCTGAGCAGATCTCCCAGCGGCAGGTCCACCTCGGTGCCGCCCTCGGCCAGCAGCCGAATGACCTGCTCCACGTGCAGGGGGAGCCCGCGGGAGGAGGTGGCCACCGTCTCCACCAGCTCGGGCCAGTCTGCCCCGCGTTCGAGCGCCTCGGACATGAGGTGGTCCACCGCCTCCGGCCCCAGGGGCGCCGGCTCCACCCGCACACAGGACGTTTCGTCGCGCATCACCGGCTGCTCGGCGGCCAGCACCACGTACACCGGCGCGTCCCCCGCGCCGGAGGCGAGGTCCTGAAGCCAGGCGCGGGTGGCGCCATCGTAGTCATCGGCGTCGTCGAACAGCAGACAGATCCCGTGGGCGGCGATCCGGGGGCTGCGCACTAGGCGCAGGGCCGCCGCGTAGGTCTCGCGCCGGCGCACGGCGTGCTCCACCTCGCCCTGGAGCCGCTCGATGCCGAACAGCTCCGCCAGCCCCGGCACGTCCCCGGCCTCGAGCCCGGCGTCCAGGGCGCCTCGCTGCAGGCGCTCCATGGACGGCGGGGCTTGCGCCCACTTTGCCTGGCTGTCGAGCGACAGCAACTGCCGCAGCAGGCGTTGCACCGGGTACCAGGGGAGCCGCGTGAGGTGGGGGTCGGCGCCCGTGGACAACACCGAGAGACTGCGCGCGCCCGCCATCTCGCCGGCGGCCTGCAGCAGCCGCGAGCGTCCACCGCCTTGCGGTCCGATGATCTCGGCCACGCGCGCGGGACCGGCAAAGAGCCCATCAAGCTGCCGGAGCTCCGCGCCCCGCCCCACCAACCGCAGGTGGACCGAGCGCTCCTTGGCCAACCGGCGCTGCAAGGTGGTGTAGATCTCCGGCGAGGCCTGGCGGCGCGACGTGGCGGGGGGCGGCTTCGGGCTCTCGGGGCTGGGCTCGGCGGCCGAGCCCAAAGGCGCGCCGTGGGTCTGCGAGGGGAAGGCTTGGGTCCGTTGAAAGTGGCCGGCCGGCGGAGAGGAAGCCGCCTCAGGGAGACCCCGGTCGCCCTCGCGGGTCGCGGCGTCGGCCGCCCAGGCGGCCGCCCCCCCGGCTCCGGCGTCGCTTCGCCCCACCGCCATCGACGTTGGCGCTGTTGCTGGTGCCGTCGACTTTATCGGGGGACCGGGGGGGGGGGGATCGGTCGGGGTTGGCGCGGAATCCTCCGGGCCGCGTTCCGGTCGGGCGTCGGGCTCCTGCGGCGTGTAGCGGGACCCACAGCCGGGGCAGAAGCGGGCACCCTCCGATAGCGGGTGTCCGCAGGCCTCGCAAGCGCGGCCGTCAATGGCCGGCACCATCTGGCTCTGAAACCGCACCGCCCGGTGGATCTGCTCCCGAAACTCGGACGCCGACACGAACCGCGCCGCGGGATCCTTGCGCATCCCCTGCATCACCACCGCCTCCAGGGCGGCGGGGATGTCCGCCGTGGGGGCCCGCTCGCGCAGGGGCTCGGGCTCGGCGTGAAGCTGCAGGGAGAGCACCTCCATCACCGACTCTGACTGAAAGGGCTCCTGGCCAGCGAGCATCTCGTAGAGGATGAGGGCACAGGCGTACAGATCCGTGCGGGGCGTGACCTCCTGGCCGCGGATCTGCTCTGGGGACATGTAGGCGGGGGTGCCGAAGAGCTGGCCCTGCATGGTGAGCCGCCGGCTGCCGGGCTCGCCGAGCTTGGCGATGCCGAAGTCCAGGATCTTGACGAAGTCCTCACCCGAGCGCAGGGGCGTGATCACGATGTTCTCGGGCTTCATGTCGCGGTGCACCAGCCCGGCGCTGTGCGCCTCGTCCACCGCGGAAAGGACCTGATCCATGATCTTGAGGGCGCGCCGCAGGGGCAGCGAGCCCTCGTCCTCGATGAGCTCCGACAAGGTATCCCCCCGCAGGTACTCGCTCACGATGTAGAGCACCCCGCCGGGCGTCCGACCGAAGTCGATGATGGAGATGATGTGGGGGTTGTTGAGCCGGCTGGCCGCGCGCGCCTCCTGCTCGAAGCGTTGGTCCCGGGTGTCGTCGGGCTCGGTGGCGGGCTTCATGAGCTTCACCGCGATGGTGCTGTCCAGGGATCGGTGGCGACCCTGGTACACCCAGCCCATGGCCCCCTCCCCGATGAGGTCGGTGAGCTCGTACTTGCCCTCGATCACCATGCCCACGAGGTCGTTGCCGCCCCGATCGGCAGCGGTCGAGACGTCCACGCCACAGGCGGGGCACGCGGTGGGGCTTCCATAGGAGCCGCATCCGCATTCGGGGCAGACCTTCATGGATCACCGGGGCCGCAGCGCATCAATGAGCTCCCCCAAAGAGACTTCCCCAAACCACCCGGGGACATCGTAGGGCAAAGGCGCGGGGATTTCAAATCAGGAGGGGGAGGGGCAGGTGCTCTAGTTCATCCCGTACTTGGCGAGCTTTTTGTGCAGACCTTCACGGGTGATGCCCAACGTGGCGGCGGTGCGGGTCTTGTTGCCCTCGTGCTCTCGCAGCGCCTCGCGCAGCAGGTAGCGCTCCACCTGCTCCATCATCTCCTTGAGGGTGCCGCGGCGAGGGCCGATACGGTCCACGATGCCCTCCACCTGGCGGATTCGCCCCGACAGGTGCTCGGCCTGGATGAATCCGCCCTCGTCGCAGGTGATCACCAGCCGCTGGACCTCGTTTTCGAGCTCCCGCACGTTGCCGGGCCAGCCATGGGTGACGAGCTGATCCAGGGTCTCCTGGGCGAAGCCGCTGACCACCTTCTTGATCTCTTCGGTGTACTTGTTCAGAAAGTGGCGCGCCAGCAGGGGGATGTCCTCGCGGCGCTCCCGCAGGGGCGGCAGTCGCAGGGGGAACACGTGGAGGCGGTAGTACAGGTCCTGCCGAAAGCGGCCCTGCTCCACCTCGTCCTCGAGGTTCTTGTTGGTGGCGCTAATGATGCGGACGTCCACCGTGGCAGAGCGGGTGGAGCCCAACGGGCGGATTTCGCCTTCTTGCAGCACCCGCAGCAGGCGAGCCTGCAGGGCAAGGCTCATCTCGGCGATCTCGTCGAGAAAGAGGGTGCCGCCATCGGCCACGGTAAAGAGCCCCTTCTTGTCGCGGTCCGCGCCGGTGAAGGCGCCCTTGACGTGGCCGAACAGCTCGCTCTCGAGCAGGTTCTCCGGCAAGGCGGCGCAGTTGGCGGCCACGAACAGCTTGTTGCGGCGCTTGCCCTGGTAGTGGATCGCCGAGGCCACCAGCTCCTTGCCCGTGCCGGTCTCGCCCTCGATGTGGATGGTGGCCCGCGTGTCGATCACCCGCTCGAGCTGGGAAAACAGCTCCTTCATCGCCGGCGACTCGCCGATGATGTCCGAAAACGACCTCTTGAGGGTGTGCTCCTTGAGGAAGCTCACCTCCTCGCGGGACCGCTGCTCGGCCACCCGCAGCCGCTGCACCATCCGGGCATTGGCCAGGGCCAGGGAGGCCTGGGAGGACAGCACCGTCACCAGCTCGAGGTCCCCTTCCTCGAAGACGTCCGGGCTGGCCCGGTGGTCCACCTGAATCACGCCGCGGATCTGCTCCTGTTGCCACAGCGGCGCACCGATGGTGGACATGATCTGCGCCCCCATGATGCTCTCGGAGCCCGAGAGCTCCTCGGGGGCGTTGGTGACCAGCACCGCCGCCCGCTCGTCGAGCACGCGGCGCAGCACGGTGCGCGAGGTCCCCCCGCCTTCCACGGGCTCCCCGTCGCGGGCCACGGCGTGCACCGGCGTGAATCGATCGGCCTCGTCATCGGCGAGCAGGATGGAGACGTGAGTGGCCCGCGGGACGAGCTCTAGCACGGTCTGCACCGTGGCCTCCAGCACGGCTTCGAGCTCCAGGCCCGAGGCGCCGATGCGCTTGAGGGCCCGGTAGAGCGTGGCCAGCCCGGCCGGGTCGGCCTCGAGGCGGTCCGTGGCCGCGGCCACCTCGTGGGGGGCCTTGCGGGCGAGCACCTTCTCGTCCACCGCCGCGGCGGGCTCCAGATCGATGTGACACGCCAGGATCACCGGGGAGGCCGGGTCCCCCAGGGCGAGGCGATCGCCGTCGCGCAGCGGCAGCTCCCAGCGCTCGGAGCCGTCCACCGCGATGCGGCGGTTGCCTCGCAGCACCATGGAGCCGTTGGTGGAGCGCAGATCCCGGAAGATGTACTGATCCTCCTCCAGGAACACGGAGGCGTGCTCCCCCGACAGGTGGAAGTCCGAAAGGCGGATGGTGGCCGACTCCCCACGGCCGATGGTGATCACCGGCTGCTCCACGGCGAAGCGCTCTCCGGTCTGCTGACCCTGCATGACCTCCAGCGTCAACATGGCAGAGCACTCCGGCGCGGGGTGCAGGGGGGCAGCGGTGGCATGTGGCGACCCGAAACGGGGAGCGGGGGAGGGGAGGTTACTGTTCCCGCCCGGGCAGCGGGATCTGGTCGTAGCGCATCTTGGCGCGACGGGCGAGGCGCCCGATGGCGTTGCGCGCGTCGCGGTTGATCTGCCAGACCCCCTTGACCCGGCGGCTCGTCTCGTCCTCGATGATCAGCTTGAAGATCGAGTAGCAGGGCTGATCCTTGGTCTTTTCGGCCAGCTCCTTTTCGACCTTCTTGGTGTAGCGCTTGATAATCTCCTCGTACTTCTCGATGTCGTCTTTGCGCTTGTACTTCTTGGCCCGATCGAGGTTGTCCTCGTAACGCGGGATGCCGTACTTCTCCTTGAGCTGGCTCCGCATGCGCTCCACGTAGGGGTAGGGGCACATCACGTTCTTTTGCTCCGGGAAGCTCCCCACCCGGTCGATGAGCAGCAGGACCATATCGCGGGTCTGGCGCATCTGGTGCTTTTTGAGCCGGGTGACCTCACCGTAGTAGGTGATGGCGGCCTTGATGGCCTCCTTGGCTCCCATGGAGCTCGGGCCGGCCTTGCTCCCCAGGTGAGCGAGCATCCGCAGGGCCTTGAGCTTGTGACGCCAGGTGGGCTCGCCGCGCTTGGTGGTGTCCCGGGTGTAGGGAGGCTTCAGATCGTCGCAAGGCTCCAGGGGAAGGCGCATGGACTCGGCGCCCTTGACCACCGAGACGTAGCAGTTGATGTCGGAGCGGCAACGCTTGACCACCCGCAAGAACTTCCGGTTGTGGCACAGGCGCTTTTCCAGGATGGTCTTGGCCTTGGTGCGCCGCAGCTTCTCCACCTTCTCGGGCCAGGGGTAGGAGTTCAGATAGCGCGCGTCATCGGAGTCGTAGAAGATCGACGCCCGTCGGCCTTCCTTCTGGGGCAGGGACTTTTTCCGGATGCGGTGGGCCTTCATGATGTCGTCGGACGTCATCTTCAAAAGCTGGTCGGCGTACTGCTCGGTGGTCAGCAGCGCCGCGTGCTTGTAGAAGTGCAGCCGTAGCTGCCAGTGGCCATCCAGACAGAGGTAGTTGTTCTTGGGGCCGCAGACGTTCCACTGGTTGCACTTGACCGTCTCGCCCTTTTTGAGGGCCTCGGGATCCGGGTTCTCCTGGCAGGCGTAGAGCTGCTTTTTGGCCTCCTTGTCGCCCTGCTGCGCCTGCTCCTTGAGCTTCGGGCGCTCCTTCGTCCACCAGGTGTCTTGCTTGTGGCAGAAGTCGTGGACGAGCTTCTTGTAGTCGTCGGGCTGGTGGTAGCCGATGGCGTAGTAGAACTCCTCCAGCCAGTACTTGCGGTACTTCCAGAAGCAGTTCCAGTTGGCGTCCTTGACCTCTTTTTCGTCCGGGAGCTTGGGCGGCTCCATCAAGCACTCCTTGAACTCCTTCTCGATCTTGGATCCGGCCTCGCAGGTGCCGCGGGTGACCTTGCCCCAGAAGAACTGCTTCACCTGGCGCTTTTTGAAGTTCACCATCATCACCGAGGCGGCCCCGGTGACCTGCTCGAGCAGGGCCCGCATGAGGTCGTCGTCGTAGCCGTTGAGATAGATCCCCTCGCCGGCCTTGACCAGCATGGAGGGGTCACCCGTCCAGGTGAGGGAGCGGCGGAGCTCTTTTTTGGCCCGCTCGTTCTTCGAGGCCGCGTCGAGCCGGCCCAGGGACCGCAGCATCACCGAGCGGATGTTCATGTCCGCCCCGTAGGTCTCGATCATCATCTTCTGCATCTGCACGCCCGGCAGGTCCTTGTCCTTCTTGTCCTCGGCTCCGGGCTGCGACATGGCCTGGCGCATCCAGCGCTTTTTCACGGCCTGGATGCCGTAGCGGTCGATCATGGTGTCCACCGCCGACAGGTCGCCGATCTCGCGCAGCACCATCAAGGCGTTCATGGGGATCACGCCGGGCTCGGTCTTGGCCCACTCCTGGACGTTGGCCTTCCAGAAAAGCTCCTTGCAGATGTAGTGGTACTTCTGCTGGTAGGGGCACTTGGGCATGATCTTCTTTTCTTTGTACTTCTTTTCCAGCGGGTCGAGCTCGGCCTGCAGGTCCTTGACCTTCTGCTTCGCCCGCCGGCCGCGCTCGTCCTCGAGCTCCTTGATCTGCCCCTTGAGCTCGATGAGCTTCGCCTTCCAGGGATCGCCCTTGAGCATGATGATCAGCGGCTCGATGGCCGGGTGCTTGCCGTCGGCGGCCGCCGGCAGCTTCGCCACGGCGGTGGCGGCGAAGGAGTAGAACCGACGCCCGCGGCCCTTGCCCAGCAGGCTCAGGATCAGCGCCTCCACCGACTCGTCGCTGATGTCCCCGACGTCGCCCATGAGCCGGATGGCGAAGATGGTCACCATGGGGTCCTGACCCGACTTCTCCACCTGACCGAAATGCACGATCTTGGCCAGGATCTTGGCCAGCTTGGAGCGACTGGCGTTGCCCTCGAGGAAGTGGGGCATGGCCTTGACCACGGCGTTTCGTACGAAGGAGCGGGGGTCCAGGCCCTCCACGCCCTTGCCGGTGCCGCGCTTGACGCAGATCCGCTTGATCATGTCCCAGATGACGTCGAGGGCCTTGGGGTGGAGCTTGCCGCGGGCGGCCATCTGGGCCAGCCCGTCCACCGCCTTGGCCGCCAGCGTCTCCTGGAGATCATCGCCGCCGTACTCGTCGGCGTCGCCTTCGGCGTACTTTTTGACGACCTCCACGAACAGGTCGGCCGCCGCGTCGATCTTCGCTTCGAAGATCACCAGCTTCTCGATGAGCTGGGCGGGCAACGCGTAGCGGTTGTTGATCTTCTGGCTGAAGACCTTCACCAGCACCGGGTTGACCATCTTGCGGAACTTCTCGAGCTCCTTTTTTCTCTCGGGATCCTTTTCCATGAGGGCCTTGTTGACCTCATAGATCCGGTACAGGTTGAAAATTGCCCGTTCCCGACCATCGCGGGTCTCGGCCTCTTTGAGCCGCTTGATCCAGACCTTGGGATCGTCGGGGTCTTCCCAGCAGGAAGAGCATCGGGGGAGCGCGACCACCGTGAAGATCGCGATCATAGCCGTGAGGATCAGCCTTCTGTGCATCTCCAGAATCTCCGTGGGCTTTTTGATGTCGGGCGGAGTATAGGCAGTCCAGGGCAAACCTGTCAACCACAGTTGACGCCGACCCGTCGAGCCCCAGATGTGCATGTAACTGTGCTTTTGCCCACGGTAAATACTGACCGTCTCCAGTCGGATTCGCCTTAGCTGCCGAGGCCATCCCCGTGGCCGGGAACACCCGATGGTCTCTACGCCCGGCCCTGGTGGTGGCAGGGGAGCCCCCCGTCCGCATGAACGCACCAGCGTGACAAAATCGTGACAGTTGTTTACCGGATCGTGACAGGGAATTACCTGTCAATGACACAAGGATTGCGGGGACTTGCTATACATGGAGCATAGGCTCTGTATCGACCCATCGCGGAGCCGGCCCCGATCAATGGTGACCGGGGCCACCCGGAGCGGCCGTCGAGGACTCTGCAAACACCGGCGGCTCGGAGTCCCCGGCGGCACGCTCCATATTCCCTTCCCCCTGCAGCGTACACGATTTTACTCGAATGCTCCGGGGGCCGCCGCTGCGCGGCGGCCCCCGGAGCATTCGAGTACGCAAAAAGACAAATCGCTCCTCAGGCCGCTTTCGTATTGGACCGCCGCGCCCCTTGCCTCCCATTGCCCAACCCCCAATAATGACAATCGGATGACGACGCGGCCGACGCGGCCGACGCGGCCGACGCGGCCGACGCGGCCGGCGCCCGCCACGCGTTCGCGGCGTACGCATTCCCGGGGCTTGAGACCATGGAGAACCTGGACGTCAACATCGGGCGACGCTGCAACCTGCGGTGCGTTTTCTGCCTCGACGGCGGGCTCACCCGCGAGCAGAAACAGTGGGTCCCATTGGAGCGCGCCCGGCAGGAGGTCCAGCTCGGCGCGGAGCAGGGCTGTCGGGCGCTGGGCCTGCTCGGGGGCGAGCCCACGGTCTACCCGCATCTGTTCGAGTTGCTCGATTTCGCGAGAAAGCGCGGCTACGAGCGCATGGCCCTGTATACCAACGGCATCGCCCTTGGCGATGCCGCCCTGGTGGATCGCCTGGTGGCCGCCGGCGTCACCCGCGTCGGCGTCTCGCTGCACGGCCACGACGCCAGCCTCGAGGAGCGGCTCACCGGGCGCGCTGGCAGCTTCGAGCGCAAGGTGGCCGGGCTGCGGCGCCTGGTGGCCCACCAACGTCGCGGCCGGCTGCCCGACGGGCTCGCCGTCAACCCCGTGATCAATCGCCTCAACCTGCCCCACCTGGCCCGGATCGCCCGACTGTGCGAGCGCCTCGGCGTGCCCGATCTGCGCTTCAACTTCCTGCGCTCCATCGGTCGCGCCGCTGGCAGCCGCGAGCTCACGCCCCGCTATCGCGACGCCGCGCGGGCCGCCGTGCAGCTCGTGGCGCGCAACGAGGTCCGCCGCCGACGGGGCCGCCGGCCCCTCACCCTGACCTTTGGCGATTTTCCGTTTTGTCTGTGGCCCTGGGAGATCCTCGGCAACCAGACGCTGCGCGAGCGCACCATCGGCGAGTTCCACGACCTGCGCACCGATGTCGCCCTCATCGGCAAGCCCCGCCAGAGCGCCGCGGCTCGCCGGAGCGCCGCGGATCCGGGCGACGGGGCCGCGGCGGCGCTGGGGCGCGACCAGACCGCGGCCGACGCCGCGGACAAGAACGGGGACGAGAACGGAGACGAGAACGGAGACGAGAACGGAGACGAGGACCTGCAGCGGTTCAACTGGGCGGATCGCCGCAAGGCCGAGCTGAAGGTCAAGCTCCCCGCCTGTCGCGGCTGCGCCTTCGACCGGTTGTGCGAGGGGGTCTACCGCTGCTACGTGGAGATCCACGGCGAGGGGGAGCTCGGCGCGGTGTCGGCCCAGGGCACGCGGATCCGCCGCCGCGCCGCGCGCAAACGGTGATCACGCCTCGCGATTTTTCAAGGGTCTGGCCTGCCCCGCGGGCGGTTCCCGTTCGCTCTTCTCGGCGACCTCGGGGGGAGGCGCCGCGGCCGCGGACTTCCGGGAGCGGCGATCCATGCGCACGGCGCACAGCTCGCCGCACATGGAGCACACGTCCTCGCCGGCGGCCTCGGAGCCCTCCTTGAGCCGGCGGGCCTTCCAGGGGTCCATGGCGAGGCTGTACATCATCTCCCAGTCCAGGTCCCGCCGCGCCGCGCTCATGGCGTCGTCCCAGGCCCGCGCGCCGGGGACGTCCTTGACCAGATCCCCGGCGTGGGCCGCCAGGCGGGTGGCGATCACGCCCTCACGCACGTCCTGGACATCCGGGAGGCGCAGGTGCTCGGCGGGCGTGACGTAGCAGAGGAAGTCCGCGCCCTTGGCCGCGGCCAGGGCTCCGCCGATGGCGGCAGAGATGTGGTCGTAGCCCGGCGTGACGTCGGTGACGATGGGGCCGAGCACGTAGAAGGGCGCCCCGCCGCACAGCCGCTTTTCGAGCTGGACGTTGGCGTCTACCTGGTCCAGGGGCACGTGACCCGGCCCCTCGATCATCACCTGACAGCCGCGCTCGCGGGCGCGCTCGGCCAGCTCCCCGAGCACCATCAGCTCGGTGAGCTGCCCCGCGTCCGAGGCGTCGGCCGTGGCGCCCGGGCGCAGCCCGTCGCCCAGCGAGAACGTCACGTCGTGTTCCGCGAAGATGTCGCACAGCCGGTCGAACCGGGCGTAAAGCGGGTTCTCCTCGCCGGTGCGGCGGATGTAGTTGGCCAGCAGCGATCCCCCGCGGCTCACGATGCCCGCGAGCCGCGGGGCGGACTCCAGCACCCCAAGGCTGCGCCGCGTGATGCCGCAATGCACGGTCATGAAGTCCACGCCTTGGCGCGCCTGGTTCTCGATGCACGCGAACAGCCGCTCGGCGTCCACCAGCCCCGCGGCCGCCTCGGAGGCCACCTGGTAGATGGGCACCGTGCCCAGCATCACCGGCGAGCGCTGCATCAGCTCCGCCCGGATGGCGTCCAGGTCGGCTCCGGTGGACAGGTCCATCACCGAGTCGGCCCCGTAGCGCACCGCTGCGTCGAGCTTGTCGATCTCTTCTTCCAGCAGGTTGCGCAGCCCCGAGGCCCCGATGTTCGCGTTGACCTTGGTGCGCAGCCCCGCCCCGATGCCCACCGCCCGGAAGCTCCGGTGCCGGTTGCGGGGGATCACCACGGTCCCCGCCGCGACGCGGTCGCGGATCTCCTCGGGGGCATACCCCTCGTCGGCGGCCACTTGCCGCATTGCGTCAGAAATCTCGCCTTGCCGGGCGATCTGGAGTTGGGTGGCCATGGCGCTCTCCTCGGATCTGCCGGACGGACGATCGACAGACGGATGTGATGATCGACCATCAGACCGACGAGGCAACATAGCCCCCGGGTCCCGGAGCGTCAACGGTTGGGGGATATGGTTTCCCGTGGTGTGAGCTGTCAGCGCCGGGCGGGCTGGCGGGCGGGGACCTGGCCGCCCTGCTTCTGGATCATGGAGCGGAGCTCCTCCACGTCGGAGCTGCGACCCATGGCCTCCTCCAGGGAGATCTGCTGGGACATGAACAGGTGGGCCAGGCTCTGGTTGAGGGTGATCATGCCGTGTTGATCCTGGCCGATCTGCATCTGGGAGTAGATCTGGTGAATCTTGTCCTCGCGGATGAGGTTGCGGATGGCGGAGTTGGGCACCATCACCTCCAGGGCGAGGGCGCGGCCCTGGCCGCTCGCCCGGGGAACGAGCTGCTGGCACATCACGCCCTCGAGCACGAAGGAGATCTGAGCCCGGATCTGGGGCTGCTGGTAGGGGGGGAACACGTCGATGATGCGGTTGATGGTCTGCGCCGCGCTGTTGGTGTGCAGGGTGGCGAAGGCCAGGTGGCCGGTCTCCGCCGTGGTGAGGGCGGCCTCGATGGTCTCCAGGTCGCGCATCTCGCCGATGAGCACCACGTCCGGGTCCTGGCGCAGGATGTACTTGAGGGCGGTCTTGAACTTCTTGGTGTCGGCCCCCACCTCGCGCTGGTTCACCACGCACCCCTTGTGGGGGTGCAGATACTCGATGGGGTCCTCCACCGTGATGATGTGGCCCCGGCGCTCGGCGTTGATCAGGTCGATCATGGCCGCCAGCGTGGTGGATTTGCCCGATCCGGTGGGCCCGGTGACCAGCACCAGGCCGCGGGGCTTGCGGCACAGCGTCTGGGCCACGCCCGGCAGCCCGAGCTCCGAGAACGATCGAATCTTGAAGGGGATCTGCCGGATGGCGCAGGCCACCGCGCCGCGCTGCATGAACACGTTGCAGCGAAAGCGAGCGAGGTTTTTCACGCCGAAGGAGAAGTCCAGCTCGAGCTCCTCCTCGAAGCTGACCTTCTGGGCGTCGTTGAGCACGCTGTAGATGTGCTGCTTGGTGTCGGTGGGGGTCATGGCGGGCAGCTTCAAGGGGATGAGGCTGCCGTCGATACGGAGCTGGGGGGGCGAGCCGGCGGTGATGTGCAGGTCCGAGGCCCCCTGATCGATCATCGCCTTGAGGAGCTGATGCAGCGTTGCCATGGATTTTTTTGACCTTGCGAAGACGCCGGTACGAAGCACGAGTCCGGAGACGAGGCACCCGTTCTCGGACGAAGCGCTAGTCTGCGGCGGTGACCCGCAGCACCTCCTCGATGGTGGTGGAGCCCTCTTTGAGCTTGTTGATGCCCGCCTGGCGCAGCGTGGCCATGCCCAGGCGCATGGCCTCGGCCTTGATCTCGGTCGAGGAGGCACCCTGCAGCACTAGCTCCTTGACCGGGTCGTTGACCACCAGCACCTCGTACAGCGCGATGCGGCCCTTGTAGCCGGTGTTGTTGCAGGTGCGGCAGCCCACGCCCTTGTAGAGCTGCATCATCTTGGCCTCGTCGGGGGGCACGCCGATGTCGATGAGGCTTTGGGGGTTGGTCTCCACGGCGGTGCGGCACTCAAAGCAGACCTTGCGGGCGAGCCGCTGGGCCACGATGAGGTTCACCGACGCGGTGACCAGGAAGGGCTCCACGCCCATGTTCAGCAGCCGGTTGATGGTGGAAGGGGCGTCATTGGTGTGCAGGGTGGACAGCACCATGTGACCGGTGAGGGCGGCCTTGACGGCGATCTCGGCGGTCTCGTAGTCCCGGATCTCGCCCACCATGATGATGTCGGGGTCCTGGCGCAAAAAGGAGCGCAGGGCCGCCGCGAAGTTGAGCCCGATCTCCTCGTGCATCTGGCACTGGTTGACGCCGGCCAGGTTGAACTCCACCGGATCCTCGGCCGTGGAGATGTTGTCGGCCACCTGGTTGAGCTCCGACAGCGCCGAGTACAGCGTGGTGGTCTTGCCCGAGCCCGTGGGGCCGGTGACCAGCACCATGCCGTAGGGCTGGTGGATGGCAATCTGGAAGTCATCCAGGGGCGTTTTGTCGAAGCCCAGCTTGGTCATGTCGAGCTGCAGGTTCGACTTGTCGAGCAGCCGCAGCACCACCTTCTCGCCGAACAGGGTGGGCAGCACGGAGACGCGGAAGTCCATCTCCTTGCCCTTGCCCAGCTTGAGCTTGATGCGGCCGTCCTGGGGCAGCCGCCGCTCGGCGATGTCCAGGCTGCTCATGATCTTGAGCCGGGACACCATGGCGTTTTTCAGCTTGAGGGGCGGCTTGTGCTCCTCGTAGAGCACGCCGTCGATGCGGAAGCGCACCCGAAAGGAGCGCTCGTAGGGCTCGATGTGGATGTCCGAGGCGCCCTTCTTGATGGCCGACAGCAGGATGTAGTTGACCAGGCGCACCACCGGCGCCTCGCCGGACTGCTTCTCCAGGTCGACGACGTTGACGTCCTCTTCCTCCTCGCCGAACTCGATCTCGGTGTCATCGAAGTCGTCGAGGACCTCCTCGTAGGAGACCTTGGAGGCGTAGTAGTTCTCGATGGCCTCCTCGATGGCCACCTCGGAGGCCACCACGATCTCGATGTTGTAGCCGGTGAGGAACTTGAGGTCGTCGATGGCCAGAATGTTGGCCGGGTCGCTCATGGCCACGATGAGCGAGGCCCCGGCGCGGTTGACCGGCAGCACGTTGTGCTTGCGGGCCACCTCCTCGGGCACGAGCTTGATCACCTCCGGGTCGATTTCGAACTCCCCGAGGTTGATGGGGGGCACGCCGTACTGCTTGGACAGAAACTGGGTGAGGTTGGTCTCCTCGATGTAGCCCAGCTTGGTGAGGCTGTAGCCCAGCCGCTGGCCGCTTTTGTGCTGCTCCTGCTGGGCCTCGCGGAGCTGGGAAAGCGAGATCATGTTCTCGCGCACCAGCAGCTCCCCGAGGCGGGATCCCCCTCCGACCTCGGCGGGCCGGGTGGCCGGCGGTGACTTGGGTTTGTTGCGATCTACCATTGAGACTTCAGGGTATCAGCGGACCGGGCGTGGGGCCACCCGGAAACCGCGCGTTCGGGGGGCCTCGAGTCCAGCCTCAGGTGGAGGGGGGGTCTTCGGGCGGCGGGTTGAGGGTGAAGGTCACCGTGTAGGTGTTCACGTCCTGGCCCGTCTTGCCGTAGACCTCCAGGTAGTACCAGCCCGCCGGGTTGCCGGTGGCCAGCTCGGTGGACAGGGTGAAGTTCTCGTTGTCCCGCGTGGACTGCCCGCCCGGGTTGATGGGGGCCTCGATGTACTGCTCGGTGTTGAAGTCGTAGCGCCAGACCCGTGCGTCGATGTCCCGCGGCAGGGTCCCGTCGCCGTAGTTGTAGAGCACCGAGAAGGCGATGATCTCGTCCTGGAGCATGTAGAACTTGTACATGTCCCGGTCCTTGGACGGACAGATGAGCAGGTTCATGAACCCGTTGGTGTACTCGGTGCGCGCCGGGCAGTTGGCGTCGGGGTTCTGTACGGGGTCCACCATGCAGGGCAGGGTGACGGCCAGGTCCGGGTGGTTGTTGGGCTCCAGATCGGAGTCGTCCGGCCAGTTGGCGAACTCGGGGTTGGAGGGATCCATGCAGGCCGGCCGCTCGGTGCTGCAGATGCCGCCGTAGCAGTCGTAGCCCTCGGGGCACTTGCCCCCCGGGCCGCACCAGAAGGGATCCTCGGGCAAAAGCGGGTCGTAGGCACAGCCGAAAAAGCTCAGGGTGAGAGCAGCGCTCAGAATCCAGGGTATCGTCTTCATCGGTATCTTCATCTTCCTTGCCTCGAGCAGGTTGGGATCCGGCGCCCGCGGCGCTCCGCGTCCGTCTTCGGGCGGAAGGGGCGGCGCCGGTTCCCGGGGGCGCCTCGTCGCCTCAAAACCTTAGGGAGCGGGTCAAAATAAACTCTGCACTCGGGACGCCGATCCATCCCGG
>CAYFWA010000021.1:18949-23655 GCA_964346625.1 uncultured Myxococcales bacterium | reverse complement strand
CGAGCCGCCGTCTTTCGAGCCGCCGTCTTTCGGGCCGCCGTCTTTCAGGACGCCGGCGCGGCGCAGCGCCTCCCAGGCCGCGGCCGGGGCCTCGAGCGCGGCGTACTCCCGAGCTCGGGCCCGCAGGGTCTGGGGCGAGGGGCGCTGCCCGCGGACCCCCGGGGGAGCCTGCCGGACCCGCGCCACCGCGCCGGGGCCCGGCGTCGCGGCCGGAAGGCCCGGCCTGCAGCCCAGCGTCGACAGCGCCGCCGCGACCACCGCCAGCAGCGCGGGACCGTGCCCGGTCGCGCCGCCAGCGCCCGCCGCGCAGCCCATTTTTTCATCTTTCAGCATCGATCCGGACCATCGAGGACGCGCTCACGGACATGACGCAGGGACAGGGCGCTTCATCTTCTTCAGCGCCGCGCGGGCCTTTTTCCGATAGCGACGGGCCTGGGGGATGTCCCACCGCGGCCCCGACGGCGAGGCGCAGATCACCTGCGCGTAGTGCCGCGCCGCCGCGTCCAGCTCATCGTCTTGCGCGTAGGCCTCGGCCAGAAAGAAGTGGTTGAGCGGGTGCTCCGGGGCGATCTTCACCGCTCGCTCCAACAGCTCGATCCCCTTGACGATGTCTCCGTTGAACGGGGGGGTGGCCGGCACGCTCGACAGCAGCGAGCCCAGGATCCGCAGGGGGCCGGCGTGATCATAGGTCTCGTCGAGGGCCAAGGCGCGCTGCGCGGCCTCGCGTAGCTTGGGCACGGTGCCCATGGCGCTGGCCCGGTAGGCGTCCACCTTCAGCCCGAGCAGCGCCGCGTGATAGTAGTGGAAGGCCGCCAAGCGAGGATACGCCTCGCGCCCCACCCGGGAAAAGGGCAGGCCTCGCCTGGCGTACTTGAGCTGCTCGCCCGGGCTGCGGGCGTGCTCTCCCAGCGCCCGGGCGACCCGGGCGCCGGCGAGCAGCACCGCCTGGTGGCGCGGCTGGCGCTTGCGGGCCTTGTTCAGCGCCCGCAAGGCGTTGGCGGCCTCCTGATGGCGGAAGCCGTTGCCCTTGCGCGCCGTCTCCATGTGCGTTTCGGCGAATCGCAGCAGCGCGGGCACGTCGTCGGGGAGCTGAACCCGGCTCACCAGGCGAGAATCATCGGGGGGCACCGCAGGCGGACAGCCGCCGGCGAGCCCCCACACAACCACGATTGCCACAGAGGTCGGAGCAGGCCGGGAGGCAGGGCCTGGATCCGGCTTCGGTTGGCTCATGCGTTTATTCTCCTTGGTCTCTTATCGATCAGATCATGCAGATCATGCACAAGTTGGCATCAAATCTGCGACACACCGTCATTGCGCACCAGGAGTGGCCACGGACCGGGCGGGATCGGGCCTCGCCCCGGTCTCGCTCATCGCCCGCCGCGCCGAAGCGGACGCATCGCGTCGCGCGGGCAGCCGGCCGCCCGGATTGCCGGTCCGGGACAAAACGCCAGCTCGCCGACCCGACGACCTCCGGCTCTCGGTCCAATCGCTCGGGTCGTGAGCCGCCCGGCAGCCGAGAATCACCATCCACGTTACTCGAGAGGTATGCCATGAATCTAGCAGGCTTTCATCTTCGTTTCGGGATCGCCGCGCATCTTCGTTTCGGGATCGCCGCGCTGGACATGGCCGCCCACGTCGGCGAGGGGACCCGCGTCGGCTTCGGGGTGGTGCTGTGCTGACCTCCTGTCGGTATCCTACTTGTCTCCCCCGGCCTTCGGAGGCATGGTAGGGCCCATGGCTGATGAACAAGACCCTCGGGAAGCCGCCGGCCCCCGGGGCTTCGGCTCCATCCACGGTCACGAGCCGATGCTCCGCCGGCTGCGCAGCGCCATACAGCAGGGCCGCGCCCACCATGCCTACCTGCTGTCCGGGCCCGACGGGGTGGGCAAGGCCACCGTGGGACGGGCCCTGGCCCAAGCCCTCAACTGCCCCGAGCACCCCGGCGAGGGCTGCGGTCGCTGCCGCGTGTGCGAACGGCTGCGACGGGGCCTGCACCCCGACCTGATGTCGCTTCAGGCCGAGGGCGCGCAGATCAAGATCCAGCAGATCCGCGACCTCGAGGCGCGCCTCGCCCAGGGTCCCCACGAGGGCGAGGCCCTGGTGATCCTGATCGACGAAGCCGAGCGGCTGTCCATCGGCGCGGCCAACGCGCTTTTGAAAAACCTCGAAGAACCCCGCCCCGGGGTCCACTTCGTGCTCGTGTCGGCGTCGCCGCACCGCCTGCCGGTGACCGTCCGCAGTCGCTGTCAGCGTTTGCGCTTCGGGCCCCTGTCCGAGTCGGAGCTGCGGCGGCTGCTCACCGAGCGGCTCTCGGTGGAGGCGCCCGAGCCCGGCCGGCTCGACGACGCCGTCCGCGTGGCGGACGGCCGCGTGGCCCAGGCGCTGCTGCTGCTCGAGAGCGAGGAGCTCCCCGCCTGGCAGCGCTGGAGCCAGCGCCTGGCCGACCCGGCCGCCTTGGGGCAGGGGGCGATCCCCACCCTCGTGCAAAAGCTGCTGCAGGAGGTGGACGAGCCGCAGGCGGTGCTCAAGCTCGTGCTGCCCCTGCTGCGTGACCAGTTGCTGGTGGCCGCGGGCTTGGACCAACACGGCGCCCGGCTCACCCGGCTCGACGAGCAGGGCCAGGCCGCGCTGCAGGCAAGCCCCCGGTCGAGCCGACAGCTCGAACGCCGCATGGAGGCGGTGCACGAGGGGTTGCGAGACCTGGACGCTTCGGTCAACAAACACCTGGCATTGGAGCAGGTGTTGGTGCGGTTGAGCTCATGAGCGGTTCGGAAGAGAAAAAGCGCGGCGCCGGGCGCCGCAGCGGACGTCGGCGGCGCTCGCGTCGTTCTCGCAAGGGGTCCAAGGGCGACCGGAGCGAGGGCAACGCCGCGGCCAGCGACGCCAAAGGAGCCCGCGGGGAGGCCCCCCCGGCGGCGGACGAGTCTGGCGGGGGGGCCTCTCGCAAACCGCCCCGCAATCACCGGCGGCGCCGCTCCCGGCGGCCGACGCCGGCCGAGGCGCCGGCGTCGGCGAAGGGCAGCAAGACCCCGCACGCCGCAGAGGCGGGGGCCGCGGGGAGGCGCCCCGGGGGCCTCCCCCCCGCGGCCGCCCGTGGGCGCTCGAGCTCCACCGGTGCGGCCGCTCCGCCGCCCTTCGTGGAGTCAAACCTGGACCGCTGGGCCCCCCCGGCCGTAGCGCTGGACCCCGACGGAGAGGACGTTTTCGTGCTGGAGGCGATCTTGCCCCCTGGGGCCGACGCGTCCATTGCGCCGACGGCCACCGAGCAGACCGCCGAGCCGGCCGCCGAGCCGGCCGCCGAGCAGACCGCCAAGCCGGCCGCGTCCCCGGCCACCGGATCCGCCGACGAGCCCGCCCCCCCGGCAGCCGCGCCCCACCCGGTGACCGGGGACGCGGCCAATGCGCCCCACCCGGTGACCGGGGACGCGGCCAATGCGCCCCCGACGGCACCGGTGAGCCCCTCGCTGGAGCGCCCCGCCGAGGGCCGGCTCGTGAACGTGGGACGCGTCCGGCTGCCCTCGGTCACCCGCTTGCACGACTACGACGCGGGGGAGCTGACACTTTACCGGGGCGACGAGGTGGTGGTCCAGACCGACCGCGGTCAGGCGGTGGGCACCGTGCTCGCCGACACCGCGCGGATGGTCCTGTCCGAGCCGCTGCAACGCCGGGTGCTGCGCCGCGTCAACGAAAACGACGCCCGACAGCTTCGCCGAAACCTCGAGCGCGGCCAGGAGGCACTGCCCTTCGCTCGCGAGCGCATCCGGGACCGGCGGCTGCCCATGAAGCTCACGCGCGTGGAGTACGTCCACGGGGGCAGCAAGGCCGTCTTCTACTTCTCGGCCGAAGGACGGGTGGACTTTCGCGACCTGGTCAAGGACCTCGCCCAGCACCTGCGCACCCGCATCGAGATGCGCCAGGTGGGGGTGCGCGACGAGGCGAAGATGGTGGGCGGCATCGGGGTCTGTGGGCTGCGGCTGTGCTGCCATCGCCACCTTTCGCGCTTCGAGCCGGTCTCCATCCGGATGGCCAAGGACCAGAACCTGGTGTTGAACCCCCAGAAGGTCTCCGGGCAGTGCGGCCGGCTCAAATGCTGCCTGGCCTACGAGCAGCAAGCCTATCGCGATCAGCGAAAAGGGATGCCCAAGCTCGGAAAGCTGGTGGTCACGCCAGACGGTGAGGGCAAGGTGGTGGAGCTGGACATCTTGCGCCGACAGGTCCGCGTGATGGTGTTCGGCGGCCAGACCGCCGTCTACTCGGCGGAGCAGTGCATCCCCAAGCACCTGGCGGAGCAGCAGCGCCAGGACCAGGCGCGGTCACGCGGCGCCGGCGCCGAAGACCGCCCCGCCGCAAATACGACGACCCGACCCCCGGCCGAGGGGCCCGGCGGCAAGGACGCGGCCGCCGCGAAGCGTCCACCGGCGGACCGGGAGGATGGGGCGGCCGCCCGGGGCGCCGCTGCCTCCGGCGCCGACCCGGCGCGCTCGGAGCCGGCCGCCGAGCAGGACGGCAAGCGCCATTCGCGCCGCTCCCGTTCGCGCCGCTCCCGCTCGCGCCGCTCGCGGGGACGCAGCGGAGGGGATCCGACCGGCGGCGGCAAGGGACGCAGCGGCAAGGACGGGGAGCAACGCGCGCGCAAGGGAGGCGAGGCCAGGGGAGGCGAGGCCAGGGGAGGCGAGGCCAGGGGAGGCGAGGCCAGGGGAGGCGAG
>CAYFWA010000021.1:18742-18849 GCA_964346625.1 uncultured Myxococcales bacterium | reverse complement strand
GCCAAGAGCCGCAGCGGTCGCGGCCGCGGGGGCAAGGGCCGCGGCGGCAAGAGCCGCGGCGGCAAGAGCCGCGGCGGCAAGAGCCGCGGCGGCAAGAGCCGCGGCGG
>CAYFWA010000021.1:18566-18642 GCA_964346625.1 uncultured Myxococcales bacterium | reverse complement strand
CAGGGTCGGTGACCCGGGCCGCGGCGGCTCCGGCGGCTCCGGCGGCTCCGGCGGCTCCGGCGGCTCCGGCGGCTCC
>CAYFWA010000021.1:0-18466 GCA_964346625.1 uncultured Myxococcales bacterium | reverse complement strand
CGGCGGCTCCGGCGGCTCCGGCGGCTCCGGCGGCTCCGGCGGCTCCGGCGGCTCCGGCGGCTCCGGCGGCTCCAGCGGCCCCGGCGGCTCGGCGGGCTAACCGGCGGGCGTCGAGTAGGACCGGATCCGTCATGTTGCCCGACGTACCCAGAACCATCGACACCGACGCGGCGCTGCGCGATCTCGCGCACCCGGATCCCCGAGTGCGGGCCGCCGCGGCCGGGGCCCTGGATCGCGCCGAGCCCGGGCGCCGCGAAGAGGTCTGTCGGGCGCTACGCAATGCCCTGGACGACGGTCGGGGTGAGGTCCGCTACGCCGCGGCGCTATCGCTTCGGCAGCTCGGCGACCGCGAGGCGGTGCCCCGCCTCATCGACATGATCTGGGACCAGGACGGCTTCGCTCGCCAGGCAGCCGCCATGGCGCTCGGACGGCTGGGGGACCCCCAGGCGGTGGAGCCCCTCATCGCAGCGCTGCGAGACGGCCCCCCCGACCTCCGGTTTCAAGCCATTCCCTCGCTGACCGAGCTGCAGGATCGGCGCGCGGTGGCGCCCATCACCGAGGCCCTCACGGACCACGACGTGGAGGTCCGGGCCAACGCCGCGGCGGCTCTCGGCGATCTCGACGCCCGCGAACAGGCGAACAGGATCGTTCCCCTGCTACAGGACCCGGTGGAGACCATCCGCTTCGAGGCGGCCTACGCCTTGAGCCGCCTCGACGATCCCCGCGGACGACCGGCGCTGGAGGCGATGAGCACCCATCGCGAGTTTGGACCCATGGCGTGCGCGGCCCTCGGGGTGCTGGGGGATCGGGCGGCCATCGGCGCCCTGCGCCGGGCCTTCACGCGGAGCTGGTGGCGGCCCCAGCTCCGCGTGGAGGCCGCGGCCGCGCTGGCGCGCCTGGGCGAGCAGACCCCGCGCGAAGCCCTGGCGCGATTGAGCCGCAGCCGCCGCCCCGACGTGCGCGGCCTCGCCCTCACCCGGCTCGGAGAGCTGGACGGCGCCTGGGCCCTGGAGGCCCTGCTGGCGGGGCTGCGTGGCAAGAGCCCGGATGCCGCGGCCCGAGCCCTGGGCGAGCGGGGGGATCCCTCGGCGGTGCCCGCGCTGCGGACGGCGCTGCAGCGCGCCGCCCAGGACGAGCGGGACGAGGAGCTGCGGCAGGACATCGAGCAGGCGCTGGCGCGCCTGTCCGGCTCGGGCGGTTCGACGGCCGCCGGATCCGAGGGACCCCTCCCATGACGTTACCCCCCCTGTTCGACACCCACACCCACCTGGATTTCGGGCCCCGGGCCGATGACGTGGCCGCGGTGCTGGCGCGGGCCCGCGACGCGGGGGTGACGCAGGTGGTGACCGTAGGCGTGGTGCGCGAGGCCCCCTCCGCGGGCCGGGCCGTGGAGCTCGCGCGCCGCTTCGAGGGCGTACACGCCGCGGTGGGCGTCCACCCCCACGACGCCAGCCGGGCCGACGACGCGCTGCTCGAGGCCGTGGAGCAGGTGGCCCGCGAGCCCGAGGTGGTGGCCGTGGGCGAGATGGGGCTCGACTATCACTACCGCCTCTCCCCGCCCGAGGTGCAGCGGGGCGTGCTGCGCGACCAGCTCCGGTTGGCCCGGCGCGTCGACAAGCCGGTGGTGCTCCACCTGCGGGAGGCCACCGCGGACGCCCTCGGGATCCTGCAGTCCGAGGGGCTGCCCCCCGCGGGGGGCATCGTCCACTGCTACTCCGAGGGTCCCGAGCCGCTGCCCGCCTTCCTGGAGCTTGGGCTCTACGTGGCGTTTTCCGGCATCGTCACCTTCCCCAAGGCCGAGCCGGTGCGTCAGGCCGCCGGGCAGGTGCCCGCCGAGCGCCTGCTGGTGGAGACCGACGCCCCGTATCTCGCCCCCGTGCCCCACCGCGGCCAGACCAACGAGGCGGCCTACGTGGCACACACCGCTCGCGCCCTCGCCGCGCTGCGCGGTGAGCCCTTCGAGCAACTGGCGCGCCAGAGCACGGCCAACGCGCTTCGGATCTACGGGCTCGCCTGACCCCCCACCGGGAGAAGGCGCTCACCGTTAGATCTCGGGGGGCCGCGACAGCAGCGCAGCGGCCCCAAAGGCCGGACCCAGCTCGAAATATTGAACCCTCGCTGTAATTTGGCTTGCTATTTCAAGCCGTTCTCCTTTGACGCCCACCCGGGGGATTCGTAGTATCGAAAGACGGACGGCCGACCAGGGGTCTGGCGTCGCCCTTGAAAAAGAGCGTCGCACAGCGCTTCGTATCGAGCCGTATCGATCACAATACCGCGCGCGAAGGATTACGTACGGAAACAGCCCATGAGCACGTCGGAAGAACAGGGAGGAGCCGGGCCGGGGCGGGTGGTGGCCCTCACCGGGGCCCGGGGCGGCCTGGGCTCGGGGCTGATCCAGCGCCTGGAGGCCGATGGACAGTGCCAACGCGTCGTGGCCTTCGACATCCAAAAGCCCTCCATCGCCCTGACCAAGACGGAGTTTCGCCGGCTCGATCTGACGCTGCCGGGCGCGGACACGCAGATGGCGGAGGTGCTGCGCGAAAAGGAGGTGGACACCTTCGTGCACCTGGCCTTCCTGTCGGATTTCACCCACCGCAGCGCCTGGGCTCACGAGCTGGAATCCATCGGCACCCTGCACGTGCTCAACGCCTGCAGCCTGAGCCGGATCTCGCACCTCCGGCTGTGGAGCCACGGCCTGTGCTACGGCGCGCGGTCCAGCAACCCGGCGTTTTTGACCGAGGAGGATCCCCTCCGCGCCGCCTCGGGCCCCAACGACACGTTCTTCGCCGACAAGATCGACGCCGAGCGGCAGGTGCGTCAGTTCGCCGAGGAGCGCCCCGGGGTGTCGGTGACGATCCTGCGCATGGCCGCCATCCTGCAGCGCGAGGGCCACAGCTTCATCTCCCGCATGCTGCGCAGCCGCCTGGTGCCCGTCCTGGCGGGCTACGATCCGCTGGTGCAGTTCCTCCACCCCGATGACGCGGTGGAGGCGCTGCATCGCACCGTCACCCGCGCCACCGCGGGCGTGTTCAACATCGCCAGCGACGGCCTGCTGCCCCTGCGCACGGTGTTGGCCCTACTCGGCCGCGTGCCCGTGCCCGTGCCACGACCGCTGGCGAGGCGGCTGGCCGGCGTGCTGTGGATGGGACAAGCCATCGACGTGCCGCCTTCGTTTTTGAGCTTCCTCAAGTATCCCTGTGTGCTGGACATCGACCGGGCGCGCCGCGAGCTCGGCTTCTCCCCGCGCCACGACATCCACGCCATCCTGGCGGATTTCGACGGCCGGCCTCGAGAGCCGCCCGCCGGGCGGCCGTCGCCGATGGGGGCCGAAGGCGCCGGAGCGCACCCAGGGGAGCCAGGAGTAACCAATGGTGCAGGACACGACCCGATCGGATGACGGGACCTCGCCCGGGCCCGACAACGAGATCCCCGGACCCCTGAGCCGGCTGCGCAAGGGCGGACGCTCGCGCACCGCCGGGGCGCGGCGGGAAAATTGGCCCGGAGAAGGGGACCGGCGCACCACCGAGCGCAGCTACGGCCCCACCATCGACCGCCGCCAGAGCACCGGACAGCCCCCGGGTCTCGCCCGGGAGCTGCGCGAGATGGAGCAGGCGGTGCAGCGCCGGTTCGGCAGCCCGGCCGGGCCCGACAACCCGGCGGCCCGGCTGCGAGAGCTGCTGTCGGGCCGCCTGCTGCGGGACGAGCTGCGGCGGCTGCAGCTCCACGGCCGCTCGGAGGTGGTGGACGACTTCGGCTACGATCCGCGGTTCGCCGAGCGGCTCGCCCCCCTGCTTTCCTTTCTGTACGAGCGCTACTTCCGCGTCTCGCTGCGGGGCGCTTCGAACATCCCGACCACGGGCCGGGCGCTGCTGGTGGCCAACCACTCGGGGACCCTGCCCATGGACGCCGCCATGATCACGGTGGGCGTGGGCCGGGAGCAGCCCCGCCGGCTGGTGCGACCCCTGGTGGAGGACTTCGTGTTCCACAGCCCGATGCTGGGCACGGCGATCCGGCGCCTCGGGGGGGTGCGGGCCAACTTCGCCAACGCCGAGCGGCTGCTTTCGCTGGGGCAGCTCGCCGCGGTGTTTCCCGAGGGCATCCAGGGCGTGGGCAAGCGCTTTCGGGAGCGCTACCGGCTCAAGCGCTTCGGCCGGGGGGGCTTCGTGAAGCTGGCGCTCAAGACCCGCGCCCCCATCGTGCCCGTGGCCGTGGTGGGCGCCGAGGAGACCTACCCGCTGCTGGGCAAGCTGGGGTGGTTCTCGCGCTCGCTGGGCATCCCGTTCGTCCCGGTGACCCCCACCTTTCCCTGGCTCGGGCCCCTGGGGCTCTTGCCGCTGCCCGCCAAGTGGACCATCACCGTGGGCGACCCCATCCACGTCCACGAACGCTTCGGCAGCCCGGACTGGACCGACCGGGTGCGGGTCAACCAGATCGGCGACCAGGTCCGCTCTGCCATCCAGTCCCTGGTCGACGAGACCCTCGCCTCGCGCCGCTCGGTGTTCCGCGGCTGATCCGGCCTCCTGCCACCCTCCTGGTTTCCTTGGAAAAAACTGACGTGAGCGGTCTTACCTTTCTTTCGCCGCACCACCTCTGATATCCTGATCCGGTATTTGGACCGAGCGGTTGGTAATTTCGTAGCTTGACCCCAACTTTTCCTTCTCGAGGAGTATCGGACCATGACCCGTGCTCGTATCGCGCTCGCCCTGCTCGTCGTGACCTTCCTGATCGCGGGCCAGCCCCCGCCGGCCCGCTCGGTGGTGAGCCAGATCGACGGCACCATCGTGCCCACCACCGGTGATCTGCAGACCGAGCTGGACACCCACGAGACGGTGATCCCGCTGGACGCCCAGATCGACGCCTTCACCTTCCCCCAGATCTTCATGCCGCCCCCCCTGGACGGCGGCGGCCACCGCTACGTGACCTTCACCGACATCCAGGAGCAGGCCGGCTTCGAGAACTCCTTCGGCTGGTACAACGTGGGGGACACCTCCCGGCTGTTTCGCATCTTTTCCTGCTACCCCACCAACAACGAGCCCGACGACGTGGTGGTGGTGGACTTCGAGGCCGAGATGACCGCGGGCCGCTGGGACGGGGGATTCATCGCCTTTTACATCATCACCCCCGAGGGCCGCCCCAGCGGCACGCGCAACTGCGGGGACTACGAGCCCATGCCCGACGGGGGCGGCACCACCAACTGGTTCGGCCACATCTACTTCACGGAGTCGGAACAAAACGGCGACGGTGACTACGTGCACAACCTGGTCTACTCCTCCCAGGAGGATCCCAACCGGTTCTACTTCGCCTTCGAAGACCTGTTTCGGGGCGGGGACAACGACTTCACCGACTTCACCATCAAGGTGGAGGGGCTCACCCCGCCGTGCATCCCCGAAAACGAGGTGTGCGACGGGCAGGACAACGACTGCGACGGGATGGTGGACGAGGACCTGGACGGCAACCCCTTGACCCACGATTGCTACACCGGACCAGGGGGCACCGAGGACGTGGGCATCTGCCACGGCGGCCTTCAGACCTGCGACTCGAGCACCGGCACCTGGGGGAGCTGCACCGGCGAGCAGCTCCCCGACACCGAGGTCTGCGACGGCCTGGACAACGACTGCGACGGCACCGTGGACAACAACCTCACCGACACCGGCCAGAGCTGCGGCACCAGCGTGGGGGAGTGCGTCCCCGGCAGCACCATCTGCACCAGCGGCGTGCTGGAGTGCGACGGCGAGACCGGCCCGCAGCCCGAGGAGTGCAACGGGCTGGACGACGACTGCGACACCGACGTCGACGAGGGCCTGGGCCAGACCACCTGCGGCCTCGGGGTGTGCAACCACACGGTGGACAACTGCGTGAACGGCGCCTCCAACCCCTGCGATCCCTACGAAAACGCCGGCACCGAGGTCTGCGACGGGGACGACAACGACTGCGACGGCGTGGTGGACGGCCTACAGCAGGTCTGTTACCCGAGCGCCACGGTGGGCTGCACCGAGAGCGGGGGCCTCTGGAGCTGCGAGGGCACCTGCTCCACCGGGATCCAGGACTGCCCGGTGGGCGGCACGGGCACCTGGGGCGCCTGCCAGTACGCCACCACCCCGGTGGCGGAGGTCTGCGACAACGCGGACAACGACTGCAACGGCGTGGTGGACGACGGCCTCAGCCAGGTCTGCTACCCCCTGGGCTACGGCGCCTCCACCGGCTGCAGCTCCCCCACGAGCTGCACCGGGGTTTGCCAGGTGGGCAGCCGGAGCTGCACCGCCGGGAGCTGGGGCGCCTGCACGGGCGCGGTGACGCCCACCCCCGAGACCTGCAACGACGCCGACGACGACTGCGACGGCACCGTAGACGGCATCAGCCGGAGCTGCCAGATCCAAAACGGCTTCGGCACCTGCACCGGCACCGAGACCTGCACCGCCGGCGCCTGGTCCGGCTGCTCGGCCCAGACCCCGGCGGCGGAGACCTGCAACAACGCCGACGACGACTGTGACGGCGCCATCGACGAGGGGGTCACCCGGAGCTGCTACAACGGGGCGGCGGGCACCGAGGGCCAGGGCGTGTGCCACGCCGGCAGCGAGGTCTGCACCGCCGGGAGCTGGGGGAGCTGCCAGGGCGAGGTCACCCCGAGCCCGGAGGTCTGTGACGGCCTGGACAACGACTGCGACGGCGACGTGGACGAGGACGCCAGCGGCAACCCCCTGGAGCAGAGCTGCTACTCCGGCGCCCCCGGCACCGAGAGCACGCCGCCCTGCCACGCCGGCACCCGGGTGTGCACCGGCGGAACCTGGGGGCCCTGCCAAAACGAGCAGGTGCCCGTCACCGAGCAGTGCAACGGCATCGACGACGACTGCGACGGCGACGTGGACGAGGGCCTGGGCCAGACCACCTGCGGCCTCGGCGAGTGCGCCCACACCATCGACAACTGCGTGGGGGGCACGCCGCAGACCTGCGATCCCTACCAGGGCAGCCAGCCGGAGGTCTGCGACGGGCTGGACAACGACTGCAACGGCGTGGTCGACGGCCTGGTGCGCTCGTGCTTCGGCTTCGCTGCGGGCTGCGCGGAGACCCCCCCCGGCTCCGGGAGCTGGAGCTGCGAGGGCGCCTGCGCCACCGGCGTCCAGCTCTGCGCCGCCGGCGGCGCCGGCACCTGGGGGGCCTGCCTGTACGACGTGGGCCCGGTGGCCGAGACGTGCGACGGCCTGGACAACGACTGCGACGGCGACATCGACGAGGACGAGGCCGGCGACCCCCTGTCCCAGGCCTGCTACCCCCCCGGCGCCGGCCCCACCACCGGCTGCACCGAGCCCAGCGCGGGGACCTGGGACTGCACCGGCACCTGCCGGGCGGGCCAGCGCACCTGCGTCAACGCCGCCTGGAGCGGCTGCCTGGGCCACGTCACGCCAACGGTGGAGGTCTGCGACGCCACGGACAACGACTGCGACGGCGACATCGACGAGCCCGAGGACATCCCGGGGCTGGGGCAGCCCTGCTCCACCGCCCTGGGGCGCTGTACGCCGGGCGTGCTGCAGTGCGTAAACGGCCAGGAGATCTGCGACGGCGGCGCGGGCCCCTTCCCCGGCGAGTGCAACGGCGAGGACGACGACTGCGACGGTGAGATCGACGAGCCGGACGAGGTGGCCAGCGACGAGGGCCAGCCCTGCGGCGACGCCACCGGCGTGTGCGAGCCCGGCCAGACCCAGTGCGTGGGGGGAAGCCTGCAGTGCGTGGGCGGGGTCTCTCCCGGCGAGGAGGTCTGCGACGGGCTGGACAACGACTGCGACGGCCAGGTGGACAACCAGGCCGAGTGCCCGCCCACCGGGGGGGCCGACTACTACTGCATCGAGGGCGCCTGCCGCCGCGAGTGCGACGCCACCAGCGAGTTCCCCTGCCCCGGCTCCCTGACCTGCCAGGAGGCCCAGGTGCCGGAGGGCGGCACCGAGACCGTGTGTCTGCCCGCCGAGGGCGAGTGCGGCGGCGAGATCTGCCCCGAGGGCTGGGTCTGCGAAAACGACCAGTGCGTGGACCCCTGCGATCCCGACCCCTGCGAGAGCTGGCAGGAGTGCTCGGCGGGCAACTGCGTGGACGTGAGCTGCACCGCCGCCGGCGCCGGCTGTCGGGCCGGGGAGTTCTGCGTGGACCACCAGTGCCGGCCCGACCCCTGCGAGGCGGCGGGCTGCGACCCCGCCGCCCAGTACTGCGTGCGCGACTGTGACGCCCAGGACTGCACCGCGCGCTGCGAGCCGCTTTGCCTGTGCCGCGGCGACGAGCGCTGCGATCCGGTCACCGGCCAGTGCGAGGCCAATCCCTGCCTGGGTGTGGAGTGCCCCGTCACCGAGCGCTGCGCGCCGGACACGGGCCAGTGCGAGCCCAATCCCTGCGCCGGCGTGCTGTGCGACGGCGGCCTGCGGTGCTTCGAGGGGGACTGCGTCGAAGACCCCTGCGCCTGGCTGCAGTGCCCGGCGTTTTACGACTGCGCGGTCTACGAGGGGGCGTCCGGCCCGGCGGCCTTCTGCGCCGCGGACGACGCCTTCTGGAACCCGGGCACCGAGACTACGGAGTTTTTGGCCACGGGGTCGGGGGGCTGCCAGTGTAGCGTCGGCGGCGGGGGCCCCGGCGCCCCGGCGGGGCTGCTGTGGTGGTTGCTTTTGGCCGGCGGCCTGGGCTGGCGGAGGCGACGATTGCGGGCGGCGGCGCGCCGGGAGCGGGAGGAGGTGCGCTCATGAGACGCTTCATCGCACCACGGTCGCTCACCACGAAGGCCGCCACCACCGGCGTCGCGGCGGCGCTCGCGCTCATCCTCCTCGCGGGGGGCGCGCCGGGCTGCTCTTTGGACCCCTACCAGACGGGCCAGGCGGGCCGGTGGGAGCGGGACGCGGGCCCCGACGGCGGCACCGACGCCGAGGTGGACGCCGAGGCAGACGCCTGCGTTTCGGCCACCGAGATCTGCGACGGGCTGGACAACGACTGCGACGGGGAGATCGACGAGGGCTTCGACCTGCAGACCGATCCCCACCACTGCGGCGAGTGCGGCCACGTCTGCGACCTGCCCTTCGCCCTGTCCGGCTGCCAGGACGCCACCTGCGTGGTGGAGACCTGCCAGCCTGGCCACCACGACGTCAACGGCCAGGACGGCGACGGCTGCGAGTATGGCTGCTTTCAGACCAACGACGGCTCCGAGGTCTGCGACGGGCTGGACAACGACTGCAACGGCGTCGTCGACGACGGCTTCGACCTGCAGACGAACCCGCAGCACTGCGGGCAGTGCAACCGGGTCTGCGTCTTTTTTCAGGGCGTGGGCGACTGCGTGGCGGGCCAGTGCACCCTGTCGGCCTGTCGGGGGGGCTACGTGGACAAGGACGGAAACCCCGACAACGGCTGCGAGTGCCAGATGAGCCTGACGCCGGGGACGGTGCCCTGCGTGGAAGGGCAACCCGGCGCCTGCGCCGCCGGGCAGGTGTGCGCCGACGTCACCGGCGACGGATCCTCGCATTGCGCCACCGCCCCCCCGGATCTGTGCGACGGGGTGGACAGCGACTGCGATGGCGCGGTAGACGAGGATGCGCAGCTTTCCCAGGGGGACTGCTACACCCAGCCCGTGGGCTGCACCGAGACGGCGCCCGGCGTGTTCGACTGCGTAGGCGCCTGCCGCGCCGGTCAGCCCTCCTGCGTGGGGGGCACCGAGACCTGCGTCAACCAGGTGGGCCCGGCCGCGGAGGTGTGTGACGGCACCGACAACGACTGCAACGGCCTGGTGGACGACGGCTTCGACCTCGCCTCCGATCCGGTGAACTGCGGCGGCTGCGGGGTGCAGTGCGCCGCCATCGTGGATCACGCCGTGCCCGAGTGCGTGTCCGGACAGTGCCAGGTGCTGGTTTGTCTGCCCGGCTACTGGGACATCAACGGCGACCCGACCGACGGCTGCGAATACCCCTGCAGCCTTACCCAGGGCGGCGTGGAGCAGTGCGGCGACGGCGTGGACAACGACTGCGACGGTGACACCGACGAGGGCTTCGACTTCACCACGGATCCGGCCAACTGCGGCGTTTGCGGCAACAACTGCGAGACGAGCAAGCCCTTCGGCACCGCCGTGTCGGGCTGCACGGGGGGCGCCTGCGTCTACGCGTGTCTGGCCGACCACTGGGACCTGGACGGGGATCTGGCCCAGGGCGCGGCGGGCAACGGCTGCGAGTACGCCTGCAGCGTCACCGGCGGCGGCACCGAGACCTGCGACGGCGTGGACAACGACTGCGACGGCGACACCGACGAGGGCTTCGACAAGCAGACCGACCCGGATCACTGCGGCGGGTGCAACCAGCGGTGCGCCGACGACCTGGGCGCCCACGCCCAGGTCGTCGGCTGCGCCAACGGGGTCTGCCAGTACGCCTGCCAGACGGACTGGGTGGATCTCAACGGCGATCTGGCCCTGGGCGGCGCGGGCAACGGCTGCGAGTGCCAGCTCACGAGCGGCGGCACCGAGGTCTGCGACGGCGTGGACAACGACTGCGACGGCACCGTGGACGAGGGCGCCGGAGGCGCCCCCCTGAGCCGCGCCTGCTACACCGGCAGCGGCGGCTGCACCGAGACCTCGCCGGGAGCCTATAGCTGCACGGGCCCCTGTCGCGAGGGCACCCAGACCTGCACGAGCCCCGACTGGGGCGCCTGCCTCGGCCAGGTGACCCCCCAGGCCGAGGTCTGCGACAACGTGGACAACGACTGCGACGGCGACACCGACGAGGACGCCAGCGGCGACCCGCTGCAGCAGGCCTGCTACACCGGCCCCGCGGGCACCGAGGGGGTCGGCGCGTGTCACGGCGGCGCCCAGAGCTGCAGCGCCGGCGCCTGGGGGATCTGCCAGGGCGAGGTCACCCCCCAGACCGAGCAGTGCAACCTCGCCGACGACGACTGCGACGGCAGCGACGACGAGGACTACGATCTGCAAACCGACCTGGCCAACTGCGGCCAGTGCGGCTGGTCCTGCGTGGCCCACGCCGGGGCCGACTCCTACGCCGTGGACTGTGTCTTGGGGATCTGCGACTACGCCTGCCTGCTCAACTTCCACGACCTGGACGGCGACGTGGACCTGGGCGACGCGGGCACGGGCTGCGAGTACGCCTGCGTGCCCTCCAACGGCGGAGTGGAAAAGTGCGGCGACAACGTGGACAACGACTGCGACGGCGACACCGACGAGGGCTTCGACTTCCAGACCGACGTGGAAAACTGCGGCGCCTGCGGCTTCCGCTGCGCCGACTACAACCCCGACCACGCCGCTCCCACCGCCTGCGTGAGCGGCACCTGCCAGTACGACTGCAACGCCGGCTGGGTGGACCTCGACGGCGACCTGTCCCAGGGCCAGGCGGGCAACGGCTGCGAGTACTCCTGCACCTTCGTGTCCGCAGACGAGTCGTGCAACGGACAGGACGACGACTGCGACGGCACCGTGGACGAAAACCCCACCGACGAGGGACAGCAGTGCGGCACCACCGACGAGGGGGAGTGCGCCTACGGCGTCACCGTGTGCAACAGCCCGAACCTCGACTGCGAGGGCAACATCGAGCCCGAGCCCGAGCTGTGCGACGGGCTGGACAACGACTGCGACGGCACCGTGGACCTGTCATCTTGCCTCACCACCGACGCCGCCGACGTGCGCGTGGACAACACCAACGAAAACTCCATCCAGCTCGACCTGGACGCCCAGGGGGCCCAGGTGCACCTGGTGTGGCTGGACACCGCCGACGGCGACGCCGACATCCACCACAACTGCTCGAGCGACGGCGGCCTCAACTGGACCGGCGTCTGGGGCCTGTATACCGGCGGCGACGACGCGGTGAAGCCCCGGGTGCTGGTGGATCCCGCCGCCAACGGCCAGGTCTACGTGGCCTACGAGCGCTTCGGAAGTAGCGGACGCGAGATCCGTGTGCTCGGCAACGACGGCTGCGACACCTCCTGGTCCTCCACCACCCGGCTGGACGGCGACAACTCCGACTCCCTCAACATCGACCTGGCCGCCGACGGCACGGGCCGGGTGGCGGTGGTCTGGGAGGACTTCGACGAGGGCACCAGCATCGACGACTCGGCGCGCAACGTCTGGCTGGCCGCCTCCGACGACTGGGGGGCGAGCTGGTCGGCCGCCGTGCGGGTCAACGACCTGGAGGCCGAGGGCGCCGCCTACGCCACCGTGCCCCGGGTGGCCTACGGCGCCAGCGGCCGGATCTTCGTCACCTGGGTGGATCGGGCCGACGGCGGCGGGGACATCTACGTCCGGGCCACCGACGACCGGGGCGCGAGCTGGGTGATCCCCTCCACGCGGCTCAACACCGACGGCGCGGGCAACGCCGTGTCCAAGTTCCCGCGCCTGGTGGCCGACGCCGCGGGCCACGTCTTCGTGGTGTGGCTGGATCTGCGCAACAACACCTCGGACGTCTACCTCAACCAGAGCGGCGACAACGGCGTCACCTGGCTCGCGGCCGACGTGCAGCTCGACGACGAGGGCGCCCCCCACGACTCCTACGACGCGGACCTGGTGTTCGGCCGGGCCGACCACCTGCACGTGGTGTGGCGGGACTTCCGCGCCGGCCTGCCCACCGTGCGCGTAGCCACCTCCGACGACCTCGGGCTGAGCTGGGGCGCCTCGGTGGTGGCCTCCCAGGGCGACGGCCAGGTGTCCGAGCCGCGCCTGGCCGCCGACGGCGCGGGCAAGGTGTTCGCGGCCTGGGCCGACGATCGCGACGGCCTGCGCGACGTGTACCTGAACTACTCCCTCGACGACGGCCTCACCTTCCAGCCCACGGACGTGCGCATGGACACCGACGCTCCGGCCGGCGGCGAGGACAGCTTCGGCGTGGGCCTGGCCGCCGGCGCCGCCGGCGCCGGCTACTGCGGCTGGATCGACACCCGCCGCGACCAGATCAACGGCGACATCTACTTCAACGCCGCCCGCTGAGGTGAATCCTCCAACGCCGCACGTCGAGGTGAATCCCGCGCAGGCCTCGCTGGCTTCTATCCATTGCGCATCGGTCCGAGGCGCGGTCGCGGCGCTTGCATGTTGCCCACCGCAGCGTCGCGTCAACGAGGCCTCTGGGGGGGGCCTTGACGCGCCGCACTGGGGTAAGGCAGCTGATCAAAATTAGTTTGCCAAGTTGGCGCGCGAGGCGCCCGGCTGGCAAGGCGCGAAGATCGAAGTCAGCGAGTCCGAGCCACTATTGGGTATACATGCTGAACGCTGTACACTACCGACACGAGGGAACGTCGGCGGGCCAAAGGTCAGTGGCGGTTCCGGGTACCCGAAGATGGACCTGTACGAAGAGTTCGCGGCCTTGATCCACGCGATCCACCGGGAGGACCTCGACTACGCCGTGGTCGGCGCCCTGGCCGTGGCGATCTACGGCGCCCCCCGCGCCACCACGGATATCGACCTGCTCGTGGCCCCCGATGATATGGAGCGGTTCCGGCAACTGGCCCGCAGCCAGGGCTTCGTGCTCGAGGCGCTGCCCTTCACCTTTTCGGACGGGATGTCCCTCAAGCGGCTCACCAAGGTCGAAGCCGAAGAGTCTTTGACCCTCGACCTGCTCGAGGTCAACCCGAACCTGGAGGGCGCTTGGCGCAGCCGCCGCTGGACCGCAACGGAGTTCGGCAAGGTGTCCGTCATCTCCCGGGAGGCGCTCATCGGGATGAAGACCCTCGCCGGCCGCAGCCGCGACATCAGCGACATCGAGCGCCTGCAGGAAAACGACCGATGAGCCGACAGATGCGCTCGGTCGACATGTCCCCCGCGGCCATCTCCCAGCGTTTGCGGCAGGTGGCGCGACACAGCGATCTGCGCTCCGCGCACCGGCTGAGCGCCAAGTCCGACATGTCCCCTGAAGCCGTCACCCGCCGCCTCCGGACCGTCTCCAAGATGCGCCGGATCTGCCTGGCCTTGGGCTCCCCGCCAACGCCGGACCCCCCAGCGCCGGGAGCCTGAGGCGATCCCAGGGGATCATCGGCCCTTTCCCCTCGCCGGCTCTTGCCACGTCGGTGCGAGCCACGACGAGAGAACAAGCCGTGAATCCGATCATCGCACAGTACTGGGAAAAACGTGCCCGCGAGGCCGCCGACCCGCGCTCCACCACCCTGGCCCGCCTGCCCGAGTCCTGGGTGCGCCTCGGCGTGCGCTCGTCGCAGGCTTGGACCTGGGCGTGGCTGGAGCGCCTCGCCCCCGGGCGTCGCCACGCCCTGGATCTGGGCTGCGGCAACGGCGACTGGACCCTGCCGCTGGCGCGGCGCTTTTCCCACGTCACCGCGGTGGACGCCTGCGAGGGGTTCGTCCAGCACGTGCGGCGCCGCTGCCACCAGGCCCGCTTGTCCAACGTGACCTGCCGCCAGGCCGACCTGGTTACCGACGACCTGGGCTTCGGCCTCGACCCCAGCGCCAACCCGGATCCCGGCGCCGCAACGCCAGCCCGGCTCGCCGCAAGGGAGCGCTCCCGGTCCGACGTGGCCGTGCTCGGCGCGGTGTCGCAGTACCTCACCGACGAGGAGCTCGCTGCGGTGCTTTCGCGGGTGCGCGCCTGGGTGCGGCCCGACGCGGTGGTGTACCTGCGCACCACGGTGCCCTTTTTTCGCGAGCGGCTCGACAACTGCCCGGCGGGCTACGCCGCCTACTACCGCAGCCCGGCCTGGCACCGGCGCGCCTTCGCCGCGGCGGGGCTGCAGATCCGGGCCGAGGCCGCCGGCCACCGCAGCATCTCCCGCGGCGTCGTGTCGCAGCTTCTGCCGGTGGTGCCCTTGGGCCCCCCCGCCGGCGCCCTGGCCTGGCCGCTGGGCCAGGCCATCCGGGGGCTGTTTCTCAGCGAGCTCGTCCAGCCCTGGGCCTGGGTGCTGCAGCCGGCCTGAGCTCGGTTCCACGCTCGGCCATCGGGTTCGGTGGGCGCGGGCCGGGTGGTCCGACCGCGCCGGTCGTCCTACCCGCGGCAGCAGTTGCGACCGGCCTCCTTGGCCTCGTAGAGCTTCTCGTCGGACCGTCGGATGAGCTCTTCGGGGCCGGTGACGTCTTCCGAGGAGGTGGCCACGCCCAAGCTGATGGAGATGGGCAGCACCGTGTTTTCGAAGTTGAACTGCGTGCGCTCCACCAGGCGCCGGATCTTCTCGGCGAACGTCAGGGCGTTTTCCCGGTCGATCTCCGGCAAAATGATGGCGAACTCCTCGCCGCCATAGCGCGCGAACACGTCCTCACGGCGGATGCGGTTCTTGATCACCGAGGCCAGGTGCTTGAGCACGTAGTCGCCCGCCAGGTGGCCGTAGGTGTCGTTGACCCACTTGAAGTGGTCCAGATCGAACATGATCAGCGAAAGCTCGCGCTGGTAGCGCTGCGCCCGGCTGATCTCGCGCTCCAGGGTCTCCATGAAGTGGCGCTTGTTGAAGATCTGGGTCAGGCCGTCGATGGTGGTGAGCCGGTAGATCTCCTCGTGGTAGGCGTGCTCGATGTTGCCCCCGGACAGGAACTTCAAGATGGTGCGCCCGATCTTGATCAGGTCCCCGTCGCGCAGGATGAACTCCTCCACCGGCTGGTCGTTGACGTAGGTCCCGTTGGTGGAGCCCAAATCGCGGATGAGCACCCGCTGACCCGAGTTGACGATCTTGGCGTGGTTGCGGCTCACCGACTCCTGGTCCACCTGGAGGTCGCACTTGGACGAGCGGCCGATGATCAGCGAGGGGACGTCCAGGTTGTACTTCTTGCCCAGGTCCGCCCCGTAGATCACCACCACGCAGGCGTCCTTGGACTCCGGCTTCGCGGTCAGGTTGTGGATGACGGTGACTACCGTCTTGGACTGCTTGGTCACGACGCCGCCGCTGTCGAAAGGGCTTAGGTTGAACAAAACGCCTGTCAAGTGTCCCCATCTACGCAGACCTGTCAAGGCGTCGAAATGCCAGGCTCGCGAGCAGTAATAGAGCGGACAAAAACAGCGACAGAAGTATCGCCGGCACCCAGGTCACCCCTGGAGTGCCCCCGGCGCTGACGTGCACCACGAACCGCTCACCGGCGACCTCGACCCCGCCGGCGGGGTGCTCGCCGTGGCAGGGAGACACCAGGTGTCCCCCGGGCGTGGTGACCACCAGCGCCACCCCGGGAGGGGACAGGCGCCGCAGCCGCTTCCGCAGGGCCGAAAGGCTCACGGTGGCGCCCACGTAGCCCGGCCGCGAGCCGTCGGCGCGTCGGATGGCCGCCCCGATCTCCAACGCCTGCAGGGTCCCGGCCTCGGTAGCGGGCAGCACCAGCAGCGGCTCGCTCCGGCCGAGCACCGCGCGCCGGCCCACCTCCCAGTCCAGCCGCCCCGCCGGCAGCCGCTCGCGCCCCACCGGGCGCCCGGCGTCATAGCCGGCGATCACCTCGCCGGCCGGGTCGGCCACCAGCAGCCTGCGCAGGGCCAGGTGGCGCGTGGCCGTGGCCTGCAGGGCCAGGGCGACGGCGGCCTCGGGCATGGTCTCCCACTGTCCCAGCCGGTCCGCGAGGCCTCGGACCACGCTCGTCTGCTGCTCCACGAAGCCGTCGAGCTGACTGGCCACCGCCCGCGCCGTGGCCCGCTCGATGGCGCGGCGCTCCGGCTGCGACCCCAGCGCCCAGCCCCACACCACCGCCAGGGCGGCGAGCCCCAGCCCCCACGCCAGCCCCAACGGCCACCACCGCCAGCGGGACCTCCGTTCGGGGTCGGGTCTGGCGCCCGCCGCCCCACCGGGGGGGGACTCCTCCCGCGCCTCGGCCGAGGACTCCTTCCGCGCCTCGGCCGGCGACTCCTCCCGCCCCTCGGCCGAGGACTCCTTCCGCGCCTCGGCCGGCGACTCCTTCCGCCCCTCGGCCGAGGACTCCTCCCGCGCCGGATCGCTGTGCTCGTCTACCGCCATGACCCGTGATGGTACTTCATCGCCGAACAGTTGCCCACTGCCGCGGCGGACGGGGCCACGACCGACTCCCCATGCGGTCGTGGCCGGGCGCCGCGGCTCGTCCGGCCGCGGCGCGAGCTTGGAAAGGTCGGTTTTTTTGACACCTCAACCTACATGTAGTACAGTGAGCGCAAATGGTGCAAACCACTGAAATAAAGACCAAAAAGACCGGGGCGCGCACCACTGGCCTGCTCTTTCTTGCCGGTTTTGGGCTGCTCATCGCGGTGGTCACCATCCAGCAGCGCGTCCGCTCCGCCACGCGCGTGGACCGCTCGCCGCCCTCGGCGGTGGGCGTGCAGGCCCCGCCCGACGCGCCACCCGCCCCGAACAGGCTCCCGGCCTGGCAGCGCGGCCTGTCGCTGCGCGAGACCGTGCTGGAGCAGGGGCGCCTGGTGCAGCACCGGCCCGACGGCACCAAGGTGCGCTTCGCCGTGGACCCGGACCTGCAGCAGACCGCGGACCGGCTGCTGCGCCGCTACGAGGTGCCCTACGGCGCCATCGTGATGCTCTCGGTGCGCACCGGCCGCGTGCTGGCCATGGCGGGCTACGCCGCCCGCGACCCGCGGCTGGGGCCCATCCCACTGGCCACCAAGGCCTGGGCGCCCGCGGCCTCGGTGTTCAAGCTCATCACCGCTTCGGCCCTGCTCGAGCGCAACCGCGCCCGGCCCATGACCAAGATCTGCTACCACGGCGGGCTGCGGGGCCTGACCGTGGAAAACCTCGTGGACGACCCGAAAAAGGACAAGACCTGCCACACTTTCGCCGACGGGGTGGGCATGTCGCTCAACCCGGTGATCGGCAAGCTGGCCCGCAAGCTCACCCGCGACGAGCTGCTCGAGACCACCAACCGCTTCGGGTTCAACGCCCGCGTCGACGCCGACGTCCCGGTGGACCGCAGCCAGGCCGAGATCCCCCGCGGCGAGTTCGCCCGCGCCCGCGTGGCCGCGGGCTTTTGGCACACCACCCTGAGCCCGCTGCACGGCGCCCAGATCGCCCAGGCCATCGCCAACGCCGGCGTCATGGTGCGCTCCCGGCTGGTGGAGCGGGTCACCACCGCCGACGGCCAGGCCAGCGAGCTGCCCAAGCGGTGGCGCCGGCAGGTGGTCACCCCCTTCGTGGCCAAGGTGGTGGGCCGGATGATGGTGCTCACCACCACCGTGGGCACCGCCCGCGACGGCTTTTACGACCGCCGGGGCCGGGCCTATCTGCCCGCGCACAAGGTGGCGGCCAAGACCGGCAGCCTGCGCCGCAAAAACCCCACCCTCGACTACAACTGGCTGGTGGGCTTCGCGCCCTACGACCGGCCCCAGGTGGCCTTCGCCGTGCTGCTGGGAAACCCCCTGCGCTGGCGCACCAAGCCCCACTACCTGGCCCGCCAGATGCTCCAGGCCTACTTCGCCCAAGGCGACGAGGGCAAGTGAGCCAGAGCCCGTCGCTACGCTCCCCGGAGGCGTCCGGGGGGGGGGGGAAGCCTGGGCCGGGGGAGCACTTTCTCGACAGATTTTGATCATCACGAGCCAGGGAATTCGCGGTAGGGGGCCACCAGCGC
>CAYFWA010000020.1:16346-24322 GCA_964346625.1 uncultured Myxococcales bacterium | reverse complement strand
TCGGGGAGCTGCTCCCGCAGTGACCCGCTTGCGCGCAGGATCCTGCGCGCAAGCGTGATCCCCACGCATAACCCCGCCCCGGGTGACGGGCGACCGCGCGGCCGGTTCGGAGCGCGGTCGCAACCGCCGCTAGGATTTCCGGGTATTCTCAACCGCACGCGACGGCCCGGTGGCGCGGTGGGTGATTCCGGGGCCCCGTTGGGACGAAGCGCCTGGCCTGGTATCCGGGTTGCATGCGGGTGCGCTGAATCGAAGGAGGCGGTCCCGGCGGGAACTCCCCGACCCACGGGTCCCCGAGGACCGACGACATGGACGCGCGAACGCCCCCCCCACCGCAACGCTCCACGCGGGTTCCCCCCCGGCCCCGCAAGGATCCTGCTGACGCCAAATGGCACATCGACCGGGACGCATCGGCGGTTGCCTCGACCCGGATCCTGGCCGAGGTCACCGATCGCCCCCCCCTCGAGTGGCTCCGGATCTACGACCATGGGCGCTGCGTGGCCATGGCCAAGGTCAGACGCGGCCTGAATCGGGCCGTGGTCCATTTCATCACGACCCACCCGGGCTACCGCGGTAGCGGGCTGGGGCGCCGACTGATCCAGAGCCTCCAGGACGCCTGTGACGAGGTCATCGCCCGCGGGGTCAGCTACGACGCCCGGGGATTCTGGCTCCACCTCGAGTTCTGGCGCGAGGGACCGGGCCACGACTACTACTGGCGCCGGGGAGGACCGCCATGAGGCATCATCGCCCGTCACCTGCGCGCTGCGCCCTGGTGCTCGACCGCCGCTTCGAGCAACGAATCCGCGACGCCGAGCACCCCGAGGACGAAGGCCGCCTCGTGGCGATCCGCCGGGAGCTAGAGCAGCGGGGGCTGGTGGAGCGTTGCCTGCGGGTGAAGCCTCGCCCCGCCACCACCGCGGAGCTGGCCGTCGTCCATCCCCCCGAGCACCTGAACCGGCTGGCGAGCGCGCACCCGGCGGGGGCGCTCGTCATGGCGCGCTTCGCCACCGGAGCGACCATCGACGCCATGGACGCGGTGCTCCAAGGGCGCGCCGCGCGCGCCCTGGCGCTGATCCGCCCCCCCGGTCACCACGCGAGCCCCTGCCGAACCCGCGGCTTCTGCTTCTACAACCACGCCGCCGTGGCCGCCCGGCTGGCGGTGACGAGCCGCGGCCTGTCCCGCGTGGCCATCGTGGACTGGGACGTGCACCATGGCAACGGCACCCAGGACGCCGTCTACGACGATCCCCGGGTGGCCTTCGTGTCCCTGCACCGGGAGGATGGCTACCCCGGCACCGGCCACCCCGAGGCGCGGGGGGAGGGACCCGCGCACGGGACGAACCTGAACATCCCGCTGCCCCGCGGGAGCGCCAATCGAGACTACCTGCAGACCCTGGAAGGCGAGGTGGAGCCGAAGCTGCAGCGGTTCGGCCCGCAGCTCCTGATCGTGTCGGCGGGCTACGACGCCTACTACCTCGATGATCTCGGGCTGATGCGGCTCACCGCCGAGGGATACGCCCAGCTCACCCGCTGGGCCTGCCAGGTGGCAGGGGAGCTGTGCGAACATCGGCTGCTGCTGATCCTCGAGGGGGGGTATCACCCCCAGGGGCTGGCCCGCAGCGTAGCCGCGTCGCTGGAGGTCTGCCTGGATCGCCACGACTTCCCCGCGCAGATGCTCGATGGCGCGGCGGTGGCCCCACGCGCGCGGCCGCCTCGTCCCCATGGCTGACCTGGCGGCACCGGTCAGGCTCTGTTCGCCAAGCGCCCCCCGGGTTGATATCCTGCGTCCCTCCCCGGGGGAGCGTTCCCCGCGGCGCGCGGCACGCTCCCCAGGCCACCCGCGGCCGCCGCGCGAGAAGAAAGCGAGCTCCCCATGATCGATCCTTTGGACGCGGATACCTGGGCGGCGCTCTTCGAGCAGAGCCCCATCGGGATCGTGATCCACGACGCCGAGGGGCGCGTCACGGCGGCCAATCGTCGCGCCGAGGTGCTGCTGGGGGACGGCCCCGAGGGGGTCATCACGGGCTCGGGCACCGCGGCGCGCGAGCCCGCCCCGGGCTGGACGGCGCTGGACGAAGAGCAACGCCCCCTGCGCGGTGCTCAGCATCCGGTGACCCGGGTGCTGCGCACCGGCGAGCCCATACGCGGCCTGGTGCTGCGCCCCGCCACGGCTGCGGGCCCTTCGACGCGCTGGCTGCGGCTGGACGCTCGCGTGGTGCGGCGCACAGAGGACGAGGCGATCCACGCGGTGGTGGTGACGCTGCAGGACATCACCGCGCAGCGGCAGGAGCGCGCCCGGCTTCAGGACCGCGAGCATCGCTACCGGATGCTGTTTTCCAAAAGCCTGTCGGTGATGCTGATCATCGATCCCGCCAGCGGAAGGATCCTGGACGCGAACCCCGCCGCCTGCCAGTTCTACGGGTACACCCATCCGGAGCTGACGCGGGCGCACATCTGGGATCTCAACGTGTTGTCCGAGCAAGAGGTTCGGGCGGAGATGAGCCGCGCCCGCGAGCGGGAGCGGCGGCGCTTCGAGTTTCGCCACCGCCTGGCCGACGGGCAGCAGCGCGACGTGGAGGTCTTCTCCAGCCCGGTGCCCTGGGAAGACCGCGAGGCGCTCCACTCCATCATCCACGACGTCACCGAGCTCCGTCGCTTCCGCCAGGGCTTGCGCTGGCAGAACCGGGAGCTCGCCCTGCGCCACCGGGTGATGGCCCTGACCACGGAGGGCCGCACCGGGGAGTCGATCCTGGCCGGCGTCGGCGAGGCCATCGGGCGCATCCTCGAAGCCAACCTGGTGGTGGTCACCCGCTGGTGCCCGCTCCCCCCCCAGGACCCCTGGGGCCTGGCGCACCACCCCGATCCGGACCGCGCCGCCGAGGTCGCCCCCCTGGCCCGCCGGATCGCCGAGGCCATGGCCTCGACCCCGGAGACGCTCCCCACCCTGAGCGTGCTGGCCGAGGGCTTCCCGGCCGAGCAGTGGCCCGTGCCCCCCCCCGCCGTCCGGGCGGCGGTACGGCAGCTCTCCGCAAACCCGGCGCTCATCGCCACCCTGCCGGTGAGCGAGCGCGCGCGGGCCGCCTTCGTGGTGTTCTGGGAGCCCCCGGCCGGCGAGCTGACGGGCCGCGGTACCCTGCTGCGCCAGGCGGTGGACGAGCTCGAGTCCGCCTTCATTCGCCGGGAGCTGGAGCGCACCCGCCGGCTGCTGGCGGCCGCCATGGAGCAGACCGATGAGGCCGTGGTGCTCACCGACCGGGACGGCGTCATCGAGTACGTCAACTCCGCCTTCGAGCGGATCACCGGCTACGCCTTCGAGGAGGTCGTGGGGCAGAACCCCCGCCTGCTCAAGAGCGGGCGCCACGACGAGGCGTTCTACCAGCGGCTGTGGGGCACCCTCACCGCCGGCCAGGTGTGGAAGGGCCACCTGGTCAACCGCCGCAAGGACGGGCGGGAGTTCACCGAGGACGCCCTCATCGCGCCCATCCGGGACGCCACCGGGACCATCCGCCACTACCTCGGCCTCAAGCGCGACGTCACCCGGGAGCAGGAAGTCCTGCGGCTCCATCAGCAGTCCCAGCGGCTCGAGTCCATCGGCCGGCTGGCCGGCGGCATCGCCCACGACTTCAACAACCACCTGGCCACCATCCTGGCCGCCACCTCGGTGGTGCGCTCGGAGCTCTCCGGGGACCACCCGGCCCACGAAGACCTGGAGATGGTGCACCACACGGCCCGTCGCGCCAGCGAGCTGGTGCGTCGGTTGCTGGTGTTCTCGCGGCGCGAGGATCAAGAGCCGGAGGTCTTCGAGCTCAACGACTTCACGGTGGACTCCCAGAGGCTGCTCCGTCGGCTCATCGGCCCGGAGATCGAGCTGGTGGTGCTTCCGGCCTCGCAGCCGACCTACGTGGAGCTCGATCAGTCACAGCTCGAGCAGGTGATCCTCAACCTGGCGGTGAACGCCCGGGACGCCATGCCCACCGGGGGCAAGCTCACCCTCCAGATCTCCACCCCCTGGGAGGGTGACGCGCGGCCGATCCCCCAGCCGCTGCCCATGGAGGACGGCGCGGCCCTAGCCACCCGCTTCGCCACCCTGAGCATCTCCGACACGGGGATCGGCATTCCAGCGGAGATCCGCGATCAGGTCTTCGAGCCCTTCTTCACCACCAAGCGCGAGGAGGGGGGCACCGGGCTGGGTCTGTCCACCAGCTTCGCCATCATCTCCAAGGCCGGCGGATACCTCCTGCTCCGCACGACCCCCCCGACGGAGCCAGGCAGCACCTTCGACATCCTGCTGCCCCGCGCCCCAGGCCTCGAGTCGCCGCCCTCCCCCGCCCCGACGACCGGGGCCACCGCGGTCAGCGATCGTCGCCTGGGGGATGGCCGGCTCGTGCTCCTGGTGGACGACGAGGCCACCTTCCGCCGCTTCACCGCGCGCTCCCTGCGCCGCCTCGGCATGGAGGTGCTCGAGGCCAACAGCGGCTACGACGCGCTGGACCGGGAGGCCCAATCCGAGCGCCCCGTCGATCTGGTGGTCACTGACGTGTTCATGCCCGGCCTCGGCGGCCAGGAGCTCACCAGCCGTCTGCTCGAGCGGCGACCGGATCTGCCCGTGATCCTGATCAGCGGGTACCACGAGGGACACCGCCAGCTCCCCACGGCGTGGCGCGACCGGGTGCGATATCTCAGCAAGCCCTTCTCCCTGGAGACCCTGTCCGAGACCATCCGCGAGCTGCTCCCGGATCAGGGGTGACACGCTGGGCGCCCGGCGGCCTTGCAAATCTCAGTCCAAAATGTACTCCACCTGGCCCGAGCCGAGGTCGTAGAAGCCACCCACCACCTTGAAGTCGCCCTTCTCGATCATTGAGCGCAAAAGCGGGCTGCGCTGCTTGACGTGCTCACAGACCATCTGGACGTTCTTCTTGGCCGCCTCGTCGGTCCAGGCCGCGTCGTCGCTGGCCTGGGGACGGGTCGCCAGCACCGCGGGGAGCAAGCGGCGGACGATGTCGTCCACGTTCGGCGTCTCGAAGACGGTGGGGTCCTTGGCCGCCGCCACGGCCGCGCCCACGGCCCCGCATTTGTTGTGGCCCAGCACGCACAGCAGGGGGCAACCGGTGTGCGCCGCCGCGTACTCGATGGAGCCCAGGGTGGCCTCGTCGATGAGGTTGCCCGCGTTGCGGCAGACGAAAAGCTCCCCGAGCCCCGCGTCGAAGATGTGGCTCGGCGAAGTCCGGGAGTCGGCGCAGGTCAGCACCGCGGCGAAAGGTGCCTGGCCCTGGGTGAGCTCCTGGCGGCGCGCGTCGTTGATGCGCTGGGTGTGGCTCAGCTCGTTGCTGGCGAAGCGCTTGTTTCCGGCCTTCAGCTTCTCGAAGGCCTCACTGGGGGGGATGCTGGGTCCTTGGCTCATCTTGCTCTTCCTCCTCTGGGGGTTCGCAGCCCCCGCGTGCCCCCCCTCATCAGGGGCACGCTCGGGGCCGGTGTCCGCGGGCTGCGTCGGGCGTCGACGAAGCCCATGTATTGTACTCGATTTAACTTCGGGATCAGCGCGCAGGCGATCCTCCGCGACCGCGGGTCGCGGTGCTGTGGGTTCCATGCCCCAGGCGGGGCACCTGTTGATTCACGTTCGCTCGTTCCCGCTCACCGCACGCCCGGCAGGACTTCCGCTCGACTCGCGCCGGTTCGGGGCGACCTACCGCTCGATGGGCGTCGGTTGCCCGCTGCGGTAGCAGAATCCGTGCCTTGAGGGAGGGGACTCCGGGGGACGAACGCGCTCCGGTCCGCGGCGCAGCCACCGAGACGGGGCGGAGGGGCCTTGCACCGTCGCGGGAAAACCGATCGCCGTGGGTCGTCGGCACCACCAATGCCAACGACCCACGGACGACCGAGCTCGTGCATTTCGACGTCGCTGATGGGAAGCAGAGACCCATCTCCCGCGCACGGCGACTGCCCCATTGGGACCGAGATCGCAAGAGCGCTCGCGAAAGACCGCCGTCCCGGATGAACCGCCTTCGATTGCCCGAAGAGCCGGGGGGGGCGCCGCTTCACCGTCTCGCCCCGAGTCCGATCGCGGGTGCGTTACATTGACATTGTCTAGTATCATCCTCGCCTTAATTGCATATGGCGTGCCACCCGCCGCCCTCCCGAGAAACCCGTTGATTCGTCAATACCGTGGAGACACGCTACGGGGACGCGCCCCCACCGATGCCGCGCTGGATGCGTGCGGGGAACGCATCCGGCGCCGATCCGAGGAGTGATCGCCACGCGCTCTCGGCCCTGGATCCCTGGATTCGACGTCCTCGATCCCGTCAACGCAGAGCTCGGGCCCGATCCGCGCCGAGCGCAGGCATCGCGAGGATATCCAGCGGCAAGGCGACGAGGTGCGCTGGACGCCCCCTCGGGGCGATCGGGGATCCCTTTTCTACTGGAGAGGGTTTCGTCGGGCTCAGGTGGGTCGGGCGCTCAGAGCGTGCGCTCGAGCTCCCGCAGGTTCTTCTTCACGGAGTGGCGGACCCGGCCAAGGTTCGCGCCCTCGGTGGCCACGAGGCCGAGCACGGCGTCGCGGCCCACCGGGGCGACGATCATCACGCCGTCACGGAACTCGGCCATGAACTCGAACAGGCTGCCCTGCTCGGAGTCCCGGCCCATGGCCTCCACCGCGCCGATGGCGGTGGACACGATGGCGCCCACCCCGTCGGCCTCCATGTCGCCGATGTGCTCGATCACGAAGCCGTCCCGCCCCACCACCAGGCTCTCGTGGACGCCCTCGGTGGAGTTCAGCTCCTTTAGTATTTCCATGGTCTTCGATGGCACTGTCGTCCTCCTGTGCTCCTGGGGGGATGTCCCATCCCCCCTCGCCGCGCGAGTGAGTCGCGCGGGGCCCCTCCCCCGCGCATCGCGCTTCGCGACGCTACGGGGAAGGGGCCGGTTTCCGCGAACGAAGCGCGGTCATTGGCCCCACGCGGCGCCCGGTCCTTTTCCTCGCCGGTTTCGCAATCGGGGCCAGGGGCGCCGGCGTCCGTCGCGCTCGCGCCCGCTCAGTCGTGCAGCTTCACCTTCAGGTAGGTGTCGCCGGGGTTGCCGCCCTCCAGCGGATGGAGCTCCGAGAGCCGGGCCCGCTTGCCCAGGTTCTTCTCCGCCACCGCAATGGTCAGGGCGGCGAAGGGGCACCCGAACGGTGGGATGCCCTCCTCTTTGAGGTGTTTGGTGAGCTCGAAAAAGGAGCAGTTGGTGATCTCGGCGCTGAGCTCGTCTCCGTCGAGCTTGAAGGTCATGCCGTCGCACATGCCGGTGCTCACCATGGTCTCGCTGAGCTTGCTCTCGAGCTTCTCGATGTCGTCCACGCACGAGAAGTCCACGCCGAGCTTCGACATCTCGGCCAGGATGTCGAAGGCGGCCTTGCGCATCACCGCCGGGGCGCTGTCGCCGGCGATGTTGTACAGCGCCTTGTAGACCCCGTAGAGCACGGCCTGTGCCGCGCGGCTGTCGATCTTGTCTGCCATAGGGAACCCTCCTTTGCCTCTGTCCGTCGTCTGTCCCGGCGTCCCATTATCCCGGCGTGCCGTGATTCCGGACTGCTGATTGTGCCCCGGAGCCCCGCTTCCAGGCGGGCGCATGCGGGCGCGGTTGCCACTTTGTTCGCCAAGCGTTTTCCCGGCTCCCGTGGGGGAGCCCGAGACGATCGTCTACTGCCTCGATGGTTGCAATGCCGGTGCCAGACCGCGTCGCATGAGGGCCCTTCCCGTCATAAGGCCACTTTGTGAAAGGAAATGGGAGACATTCCCCCACGCCACCGCCGACTCCCGTCCCTTGCGTCGCCGGTTCCACCGGCGACGAGGTGTGCGCTCCACGCGCGCAGCCAGTGCGGGCTGCGTGAGGCTCACGACCCGGCAACGTTCTTCTGCGTGCCGACGACGCAAAGCTGGCCCGTCCCCCGCTACAAAGACCAGGGCGTGGGCTCCCGTTCGAAATCGGCGTACGGGCGT
>CAYFWA010000020.1:13959-16246 GCA_964346625.1 uncultured Myxococcales bacterium | reverse complement strand
GGGGCGTACGGGCGTGGGGCGTACGGGCGTGGGGCGTACGGGCGTGGGGCGTACGGGCGTGGGGCGTACGCGGAGGGTGAAAGGCTCAATCCTCGGCGGCGACGGCGTCCTGAAGACCCGAAAGCGCGCCGCGCAGGCCGTACTTGGCCGCGCCGATCTGACCGTCCTCGGCCACGAGCACCACCACCAGGTGGGCCCGTTGCTCGTCGAGCCAGCGCGCCACCAGGGCTCCCTCGGAGCAGTCCAGCAGCGCGAACTCCACCTGACCGAGCGCGCTCGAGGACGCGGCCCGGCTGGCCGACTCCAGCACGGCGGCGAGGTAGACGCCGAGCACCGTGACGTCCAGCCCCTTGCCCACCGTGTGGGCGGCGTGCACGCCGCCGTCGGCGTTGATGAGGGCGGCGGCGCGGTACCCCGCGATCTGCGACAGGGGCTCCAAAAAGCGGTTCTCCCGGTTCCAGGTCCGCCAGCGGGTGCTCGGTTGCGTGGCGGCGTCGGCCTGTTGCGGCTGCGTGGGCATGAGCTCCTCCAGGGAAAAGGTCATCTCGGGGTCGACCTCCAGGCGCCCCGGGTGCGCGGCCGTCTCGCCCTGGGTCCCCAGCAGGGACTCCAGGGCCATGCGGGTGTGCAGCAGCAGGCACCGCCGGAGCACGGGCCGCCGGATCATCCCCTCCTCCTCGAGCAGCGCGCCGATCTTGCGCCGCCGGCCGCAGGCCTCGTAGCGCTTTTGAACCCGATCGAGCTGCTCGCGGGTCACGCGACCGATGCGGCGCAGAAACCGCCCCAGGGTCTCGGGCTGGCGGCGACACACGGCCCACGCCACCCGCCCCTCGTTGAACACCACGAGCCCCAGCGGCTCGTCGTCCTGGCGCACGGTGATCTGTCCACAGAAGGTGTGCCGCTGGGCCCAGCGAAACTGATCGAGCAGGGGCAGCGGTGCCAGGCTCCCGCTCATCATGGAAACGCTCCAGGGTAGGAGCCGCCACCGGCCCGCGCTACGAGGGGTGGGGACCTGCGGGCAGGTCCCGGCGGGCCGGTGGGCGGCCGAAGGGGCGAAAACGGCACCCCCGCGGTCCGCCGACAGATGTTGCGAACCGGTAGGGAGCGGGGACCGCGGTGGCGCCGGGGTGGGTGCATGACAGGGTATCCTAGTCGTGGAGCTGTACCTTCATGGTGGTGTCCCCGGGGCTGCCCCCCTCGGTGGGGTGCAGCTCCTTCAAGCGGGCCCTTTTGCCGAGGTTCTTCTCCGCCACGGCGATGGTGAGGGCGCTGAAGGGGCAGCCAAAGGGCGGGACCCCCTCCTCCTCGAGGTTCTTGGTGAGCTGGTAAAAGGAGCAGCCCGTGATCTTGGCGGTGAGCACATCACCGTCCAGGTCGAACTCCATCTTGTCGCACATGCCGGAGTTGACCATGGTCTCGCCGATCTTGTCCTCCAGCTTCTGGATGTCGTCCACACACGAGAAGTCCACGCCGAGCTTGCTCATCTCGGCGAGGATGTCCGGGGCCGCGCTCCGCATGATGGCCGCGGAGCTGTCTCCGGCGATGTTGTAAAGGGCCTTGTAGACGCCGTAGAGGATGCCCTCGACCGCGCGCACATCGATTTTGTCTGCCATTGGTGGTGCCTCCTGGTGCTGAACGTGATGAGCGAGATGAACGATCTGTCTCGTTACTCGCATGGAGCCCGTCGCCCGCGAGCTCGTCCCGCGGTGAGGCCGGCTCCGGTTTGGATGTCCGTGGGGGCGGTTCCCGAAGCGGCGCGCAGCGCGGCGCGCCGACGCGGCTCGGGTGCCCTGGGTTGCGCCGACGCGCGCTCAGACTCGAGTCAGATGGCGCGCTCCAGCTCCCGCATCTGCTTTTTCACCTCGTGCCGCACGCGCCCGAGGTTGGCGGCGGTGTTCGCCACGATCCCCAGCACCGCGTCCCGGCCGATGGGAGCGACGATCATCACGCCGTCCTTGAACTCGGCCATGAACTCGAACAGGGTGCCCTGCTCGGAGTCGCGGCCCATGGCCTCCACCGCGCCGATGGCGGTGGACACGATGGCCCCCACCCCCTCGGCGTCCATGTCGCCCACGTGCTCGATGACGAAGCCGTCCCGCCCCACGATGAGGCTCTCGTGGACGCCGTCCGTGTTGTTCAGTTCCTTGATGATCTCCATTGCGCGCGATGCCATGTCTTCCTCCTGTTCGACCTGTGATACTCCGAGGCGTTACCGCCCTGGTTTCATCGCCGCCACGCGGGAGGCGGCTTCCCTTGCGTTTTTCTGCGCCGGCGCCCGGCGCCGGCC
>CAYFWA010000020.1:6419-13859 GCA_964346625.1 uncultured Myxococcales bacterium | reverse complement strand
GTTGCTTTCCGTTCCGTTGCTTTCCGTTCCGTTGCTTTCCGTTCCGTTGCTTTCCGTTCCGTTGCTTTCCATCGCGGGCACCGTCGCCCGGCGCCGGCCTTCGTTTCCGTTCCCTCTCTGGCGCCGTCGCTCGGCGCCGAGCTCCCGCGGGGGGGGACGGCGCCAGGCGGGCGCACCGCTCCATCCCACCGCCGGGAGGACTACTCCACGTGCAGCTCCTGCATTGCCTCGGAAAGCTGACCCTCCCGCAGCAGCTCGAGGCTGTGCCGCAGGCGGGCTTGGACCTGGGTATCTCCGCCGTCCTGGGAGAGCTGCCGCAGGCGCTCCCCCACGGCAATCTGCAGGGCGAGGATCTGCTCCTCCTCGGTCTCGGCCCCGGCGAGCATCTCCTTGAAGCGCTCCTTGCCCCCACCGCCCGCGGAGGGCGACGGCGCCGCGCGCGGGGGCTCCGGTGACGCGGCAGCCGGCGCGCCGCGGCGCTGGGGGGGGGCCACCAGATCCCTGGGCATGGGCGCCACCGCCCGGGCGAGATCCAGATCCACGGCCACGCCGGTACGCTCCGCCGTGACCTGGAGCTGGAGGATCACCGCCTTGAGCCGACGCACGCTGTCGGTGACCTGCTCGGCCAGGTAGTCGATGACCGGCTCGTCGAGCGCGCTGCCCTGGGCGAACTGCCGCAGCATCTCACGCCGCTCGGCGCGGTCGGCCATCTGGAGCCCCACGATCACGCCGCTGCCCAGGCGCGATAGCAGCCGGTCTTCCACCCCGGATAACCGGGTGGGGGGGACGTCCGAGCTGATCACCACCGCCCGCCCCGACCGGGTGAGCTGGTTGAACAGCGCGAACAGCTCTCGCTGGAGGTTTTCGTGCCCCTCGCAGAGCTGCACGTCGTCCACCAGCAGGATCTCGTGGGATCCCAGGAACTGGCGCAGCTCCGCCCGCTGCCGCAGCCGCTGCGCGCGCTCGAACTCCACCTCGAGATCGGCGGTGTTGACCAGGCAGGCGTGGCGCACGGTGGCGTTAGCCACCGCCGACAGCAGGTGCGTCTTGCCCAATCCGATGTCCGAGTAGATGTACAGCGGGGAGTAGGCCGAGCGTTCCCCGCCATGCTCCGCCACGATCCGCGCCACCTCCAGGGGGAAGCTGTTGGCGCGGCAGGGGATGTAGCGCTCGAAGGTCAGCTCCGGATCCGGCGGCGTCAACAGCAACGTCGGGACGTACAGCCCATCCGCCGGGGTCATCCCCGCCCCGCCCTCGGCCGGGGCGTCGGTGACCCCGGTCACCCCGAGCTCCCGCAGGGCACGGGAGACCCCGACGCCGCTGCGCCGGCGGAAGGCTTCCACCTCCCGGGCGATCCGCGGCTCCAGGATCCCCTCGGCCACGCAGCGGCGCAGATACTCGGGCATCGCGTCCAGGCCCGCAGCGCCCGCATCCGGGGCGTCGCCGGCAGCGCCGGCATCGTCGGCGGGGGCGGCGTCGGTGTTATCCTTGCGGCGCGCGTCGTCAGCCATCAAGCGGTCTCCTCCCGCAGCCCGTCCGCCAGCTTGGAGACCCCCATGGACACCGCGCCCAAAGAGCCGCTCTTGTCTGCCACCACCACCAGGGCGTGGCGCTCGTCCAGTCGGTGGAGCACCAGGGTCCCCTCCTCGTCCTCGAGAAACACCCGCTGCAGACCGGGCCGCGGATAGGTGGACACCAGGGCCTGCAGGGAGGCGCGGATCCGCTCCTGCCCCGACGGGGGGTCGTGGCTCACCACCGCCTCGGCCAGCAGCTCCCCCTCCAGGTTCATCGCGCAGGCGTAGCGGGCGTAGTCGTTGCGGGTGAGAAACTGCTTGAGCCGTCCCGCCAGGGCGCTGGCCAGCCGATCGCTGCTCATGTCCTTGCCCTCTTCGGCGTCGGCGGACATCCGCCGCTCGTCCCGGATCTTCAGGGCCTGCATCAGGGCCCGGTGCACATCCGCCTCCACGGTCTGCTCGTCCGCCATCACGTCGGTGCGAAACTCGAACTCCCCCTCGCTCCAGTCCACCACGTCCACCAGCACCGCCTCCCCCTGCTGGTCCCCCAGCGCCGCGTGGGTGAGCTTGCCCTTGTCGTAGTACAGGCGGGCCTCGTCCTCCGGGGAGACGATGATCAGCTCTCCGGTCTTGCGCCCGGCGTGGGGAAACTGGATCAGATCGACGATCCCCATGTCCGCCAGCGTGCCGCGTAGTGCCATTTGTTCCTCGCTTCTCCCCTCCGAGTCAGAGCTGGAACCGCTCGATCACCAGCTTGCTCAGGCTGCGAATGGTCTCCATGACCCCCTTGCCGGAGGTGGCCACGGACTCGTGCACCGGGATGCCGTTGAGGGTGAGCTCGCGCTCGAGGATCCCGACCTCGATGGGGTCTGCGCAGTCCCGCTTGTTGTACTGGAGCACCGTGGGGAACGCGGCGGGGTCCACGTCGTAGGAGCGCAGGTTCTCCTCCATCAGGCGGTAGCTCACCAGGTTATCCCGCACCCGATCCGGCTGGGAGTCGGCCACGAAGATCACCCCGTCGGCCCCGTCCAGGATCAGGCGGCGGCTGGCCTCGTAGAAGATCTGGCCGGGCACGGTGTACATGTTGAACCGCACCGCGTAGCCGCCGATGCGCCCCAGATCCAGGGGGAAGAAGTCGAAAAAGAGCGTCCGCTCCTCCTCCGTGTCGAGGGTGAGCATCTCCCCTTTGTGATCGTCGGCGAGCACCCGGTGGATGTGGACCAGGTTGGTGGTCTTCCCGCTCATGCCGGGGCCGTAATAGACGATCTTGAAGGCGATCTCCTGGGATTGGACGTTGATGTGGGGCATCGGGGCTATCCCTTGCTTACTTCTCCACGAAGATCCGATCGATCAGGTTCAGGGCGTACTCCTTGAACTCCGGCACGGAGATGTCCTCTTTGGCCACCTCCGCGTCGCGCCGGTTCAAAAGGAGCTCGGTGACCTCGGCGCCCACCCGTCGCGCCTCGTGGCGAACCCGACCGATGCGCTGGTAGTCCTCGAAAACCACCACCATCATCACCTGGGCGGTCACCAGCGAGATGTGGATGTGGCGGTTCTCCCCCTGCTGGAGCAATATGGAGAACTGTCGCTCCCCCACCATGCGCGCCACCTCCCGAGTGGCCGTGAACATTCCGGCGATCAGGGCCGCCACCGCGGTGGTGTTGAGGTAGGTGGTGTCTCCGGCCTCGGCCAGGTTGTTGCCCTCCTTGCTGATCAGCAGGGCGGTCATAGCCTCGGCTTTCTCCACCAGGCGCCCCAGGGGTTCTTCGAAGGTCTGGTTCTCGTCGTCGGGCATGGGTTTCCGGTCTCCTGCGCTAGAGCGTGTCGTCTCCAAAAAGGTCGTCGAAGGCCGCGTCCAGCTCGCCACCGCCCGTCCCCCCCTCCTGCGCCTCGTGCTCGGCTTCGTCTTTCTTCCGAGCCGCCTCCATCAGGAGGAACTCGCCGCGCTCGGTGATGCTGCGCCGGGACGGCTCGCGCCAGGGCAACGTAGTGAACTGTCCGCCCTCGTAGGCCAGGCAGCGATGGAAGGCCTCCTCCCCCTCCGCCTCGTCGCACTCGGCGTGCACCACGTCGCCCTCCTGGATGAACAGACGTCCCTGTCCACCGCTGCGGGCCGATACCTCCACCACCACCTCGCGGCGGGTCACCAGCATGAGCTGGATGTAGTCGAACAGATCGATGTCGGCGATGCTCCCGGAGAAGGAGTCACACCGCGTGGACGACTGCAGGACGTCCACCAGCACCGCCGGATCCAGGGGTTTTTCCAGGTAGACGATGGCGCCCTTGCGCATCGCCACCTCCCGGATGGTGGGGGAGCCGAAGGCGGTGATCACCACCACGCTCATCCGCGGGCGATGCTCCCGCACCCACTCCACCAGGGCCAGACCGTTGACCCCGGGCATCTGCACGTCGGTGACCAGGGCGTCGAACTGCCGGGACTCAAGCACCTGCAGCGCCTCGGATCCGTCGCCGCAGGTCAGCACCTTGTACCCGGCTCGCGTGAGGTACCGACCCACTGCCCAGGAGAGCTCGGGGTCGTCATCCACCAGCAGGACGTGACGGTGTAGCGGCGTCATCTCCATCGCTCCCCGAGGCCTGGTGTTGCGGTTCCTTTTTGACGATGCCCGAGATCTCCTTGACCAGCTCGGTGAGGGGCGGAAGGTACTCCGCCGCCAACCCCCGCACCGCCGCTGGATCTTCGGCCTCCGCCTCCAGCTCCGCGCGCAGGGCCTGCAGGCCGGCCAGGAGCCCGGAAAGGCGGTTCAGCAAATGGTGCCGGCCCGAGAGCGCCCCCTCCGTCGCGGCGCCCGGCACGAGGGCGCAGCCGGCTCTCCCCGGGGGGACGGCTGCCCACCGCTCACAGTGCCGGACCAGCTCCCCGACACTGAAGGGCTTGTGGAGCACCACGTCGGGGCGTACCCCCGCGGTGTGCGCGCGCTCCTCGGCCTCCTCGTCCCCGCTGATGAGGATGACCCGGGGGGACGGCTGCAAGGAGTTGATCTCCGCGGCGAGGTCGAGCCCGCTGCCATCGGGCAGGTGCTCGTCCAGGATGAGGGTCTGCGGACACGCCTCGGTCAACGCCTGCCTGGCCTCCGCGCAGCTCGCCGCGAGCCGCAAGGTGTGCTCCGGCAGGGAGCGCCGGATCGCCAGCGCCGCGAACCGGGCGAGCTCCGCGTTGTCATCCACCAGCAGGATCCCGTTCATGGGTCGAATCACCTTCAGCCACGCCTCGATCAAAAGCACGATACTTGCCAGTCCTGCGCTTTGGCCCTCCTATCGGCGTAACTGACTGATACAAATAGAATATTCCCCCCAAGACGACCGCCTGCCCGCTCAGGCGGCGCCCACGCACCGAAAACGACATCGTCGAGGCCCCACCCGAAAAACACCCTCAATTTCGTGCGATTATACGAGACAAGCCGCCCGCCCAGGCGCGGAGCAGGCTTCGCGCCAGGCGTGCAACCCACGCATGCCCCCTCTTGCCCGCGTGGGGCTCACTCTTCGATGTCGAGGACCTTGATCTGGTGGGCGAGGGCGTGGCGGGAGATGCCGAGGAGCTGGGCCGCCTCCTGCTTGGTGCGTCCTCGGCGCAGCGCCTCGGTGACCAACCGGCGGGCCACCTCCCGAGTCACGTCGTGCATGTTTCGCCCGGGATCGAACTCCAGGCGTAGCTCCCATTCGCCCCCACGCCCCTCGATGTTGAGGTGCTCACGCGTGAGCACCGGCGAGCGCGTGAGCATGATGGAGCGCTCGAGCACGTTGCGCAGCTCGCGGATGTTGCCGGGCCAGTCGTACTCCATCAGGGCCGCGGTGCCGGACTCGTCGAGCACCGGTACCTCGGGCAGCCCGAGATCCACCTTCAGCCGGACGAGCAGATCCTTGGCGATGGTGGGGATGTCCTCGCGCCGATCGCGCAAGGGGGGCAGCTCGATGGGAAACACGTTGATGCGATAGAACAAATCACGCCGAAATCGCCCCTGCGCGGAGGCCGCCTCGAGATCCCGGTTGGTGGCCGCGAAGATCCGGGCGTTCACGCTGATGGCGCGCTCCCCCCCCACCCGCACGAAGGAGCGGCTGTCCAGGAAGGTGAGCAGCTTGGACTGCAACGCCAGGTCCAGGTCACCGATCTCGTTGAGCAGCAGGGTGCCGTTTTCCGCGAGCTCCAGCAGCCCGCGCTTGCGGCCCCGGGTCCCGGTGAAGGCCCCGGGCTCGTGGCCGAACAGCTCCGACTCGGCCAGCTCCCGGCTCAGGGCCGCGCAGTTGACGTCGAAAAACGGGCCCTTGCGCCGCGCCGAGTGGCGATGAATCCAGCGCGAGAGGTAGTCCTTACCGGTGCCGCTTTCTCCCAGCAGCAAGACGATTCCCTCGCTCTCCGCAGCTCGATGGGCGAGCATGAACATCCGCCGGGTCGACTGGGAGGCGAACGGTGACTCTTCGTCTTCCGACGATTTCAAGGCGTTGAGGATGCCGGTGGCGGAGCACCCAGACCGTAGCCGCTGCACCTCGTCGCTGAGCACGGTGCCCCGCAGGGCGTTGCGCACCGCCAGCTCCATCTCCTCCGGCTCGAAGGGCTTTGTGAGGTACTCCACCGCGCCCTGCTTGGTGGAGGCCACCGCCGAGCGGATCGAGCCGTGCGCGGTGATGATGATGAACTGGCTGTCGGGATACTCCGCCTTGAGCTCCATCATCAGCTCGGCGCCGTCCCCGTCGGGAAGCCGAAGGTCCATCAGGACGACGTCCGGGAAGTACCGCTTCATCTGGCTGCGCGCCTGGGCCGCAGAGAAGGCGCAGTCCGCGTGAAACCCACGCTTGTCGAGCAAGCGCGCGAGGTAACGGGCCAGCGCCTCCTCGTCGTCCACGATGAGCACGGTGCCGCTGGAGGTGGTCCGGCTCGTTGGATCCCCTGGCGACGGGGCATCTCCCTGCCCCCCGGGGTGCCTAGCCGCACCTCGCGGACCACCCGCGCGTTGCTGTTTGGTCTGATCGACTTCCACCGCCATCATGATACCCAGAACTGGAGGTTGTTTCTACGAAACACCGAACATTGCCGACAATCATCGAGCCAGCCCCCCCGCTCGGCGTAGCTGGCCTGGCCGAGCACCGCCCAGCAGCAGTGCCCACCAGCGGATCCGTAGGCTGGACAGGGCTCATCGCGCGTGCGGCTCTGGCAGCCGCGTGTCTCCCAGCAGGGCGGACGGTGGCCAGCGGGCAGATACAGCCGGAAGGTCGTCCCCTGCCCCGGAGCCGAGCGCAGCTCCACGTGGCCGCCGTGGAGCTCGGCCATCTCCTTGACCGTGGCCAACCCGAGGCCGGTCCCCTCGCCCTTGGTCGTGAAGAAGGGATCGAACACCTGGGCCTGGACCTCGGGCGACATGCCGGGACCGTCGTCGGTCACCTCGATCACCGCCACGGGGTAGGGGTAACCCCGCAACAACCGACCCCGGCGGTGGACATCCAGGGTCCGAACCCCGAGCTCCACCCGACCGCCCCCGGCACAGGCCTCCACGGCGTTGATGACGAGGTTCGACAGCAGCCGCTCCAGCAGCACCGGGTCCGCCACCACCTGGAGCCCGGTCTCGTCGCCCCGTTCGGAGTCCTCCCCCGGGCTGAGCTCCAACAACACCTCGTGGGCGCACGCGAGGCTCATGTGGCTCACCAGGGCCTGGTAGATGAGCCGGGAGGCGGACACCCGCTTGGGGCGCAGGGACACCGGCCGCGCCTGCTTGAGCAACCCGCGGACCGCCCGATCGATCTTGCCCACCTCGCCGATGAGCGACTCGATGACCGAGCTGTCAACGTCCCCGGCAGAGCCCCCCTCGCCCGTGGCAACGGCGCTCCGCCGGGCCTCTGCCTCTGCCTGCGCCTCCGAACCCTCTGCCTCTGCCTGCGCCTCCGAACCCTCTGCCTCTGCCTGCGCCTCCGAACC
>CAYFWA010000020.1:0-6319 GCA_964346625.1 uncultured Myxococcales bacterium | reverse complement strand
TCCGAACCCTCTGCCTCTGCCTGCGCCTCCGAACCCTCTGCCTCTGCCTCTGCCTCTGCCTCCGCGGCCACGATCCGGGCCTGCTGCATCACCTGCAGGCCCGCCAACACCGAGGAGAGCGGGTTCTTGATCTCGTGGCTCAGCCGGGACGCCATCTCCCCCACCTGGGCGAGCTGCTCGGCGCGGCGGCGACGATCCTCGGCCTCCTTCAGGGGCCGAATGTCGCGGCAGAGGATGATCACCGCCTGCCCCTCCGGCATGCTCACCCGGGCGCTGGAATACCCGAGCAGCAGCGGTCGCCCGTCCCCCCGGCGCAGCTCCAGGGTGCGCTGGTGTCCCCGGGCCAGGGGCGCGATGAGCTGCCGGGCGCGATCCACCCACTGCTCGAGCTGCGTGCCCTCGGCGCGCGGCGGGAGCTGGAGCAGCGCCCGGGCCTCGGCGTTGGTCATCAGGATCCGCCCGTCGAGGCCCACCACGAGGATCGCCGCGGCGAGGTTCTCGAAGATCTCGCGGAGCCGGTGCTCGGAGCGCTCCTTGTCCCGCTGGAGCTGATATCGCGCGGTCACGTCCTGCAGCAGCCAGACGGCAGTGGGCTGTCGGCCCCCTTCCAGCCAGATGGGCGACGAGACGTGGAGCCGTCTGGTGACGGGGGCCTCCCCCCTGGGATCGGTGCGGGGGGGACCCTCCCGAACCGGCCGGGGGCGGTCGCCGGGCGGAGCGGCGGGAGCGTCCACCTCCACGGCGCCGATTCCCCGCGACTCCCGGGGACGGGCGGCCGCCAGGGCGGGCACCCGATCCCGCAGGCGCTCGCCGATGAGCGACCGACCCGCCGCGCCCAGCAGCCGCTGCGCACACTCGTTGCAGACGATGATGCTGGAGTCTTCCCGCGTGATGATCACGCCCTGGTGGGTGCTGTCGAGCAGGGCGTCGAAAAACTGCCGCTTCCAACGGGCCGAGTCGGCGTGCGCGCGCTGCTGGCGCTCCCGCGCGCAGCGCCCCACCACCAGGGACATCAGGGCGGCCACCGCCTCGATCCACGACGGGCGCAAGAGCGCCACCGCCGGCGCCCGCTCACACCCCAGGTGGAGCTCGCCCAGGCGCCAGGCTCCCACGCGCAGCGTGACGAGGGAGTGGGCCTCGATCCCTTCGGAGGCGAGCAGCGTCTCCAGCGCGGGGGCGCGCTCCGCCACCGGCCGGAATCGCGCGTCGTCCGAGGGCTCCTGCGCCTTCGCCCGCAGCTCCACCAGGCGCGCGCGGAAACGAGGCGAGACGTTGCGCGCCACACAGATGGCGTCGTGTCCGCGGTGACAGATCAACGCCGCCGCGCGGTCGACACCCGCTTCCCGTAGCTGCCGCAACACCTCGTCGATGTATAGAATCTCGTCATCGGCGCGCGCCCCCACCGCGGCGAGCTGCGTGAAAACCGAGCCCGGCTCCCCCCGCGGTCGCTCCGATTCAGCCTTCATCACCACCGAGGTCGCTCCTGAGCAGCTTCACGATCTCGTCCACCCGCCGGGGTTTGTCCACCACCGCCGTGGCGCCCTCGTCGAGCATCCGGCGCAACCCCGGGTGCTCCGCCTCCCCGGAGAAGCCCACCACGAACACCTCGCGCAGCGCCGGATAGCCCCGGAGCCAGGCGCACAGGGTCTCGCCCCCCACGTCGGGCAGGTGGAGATCCAACAGGATCAAACGGGGCCGATGCAGCAGGGCGAGCAGCACCGCATCGCGGCTGCGGGAGGTGGTCACCAGGCGGAGCTCGGACAGCCGCGCCTCGCAGACGCGCTGGTACATCCGCAGCAGCAGCGGATCGTCGTCCACCAGCAGCACCCGCGGTCGGGGATCCTCGTCCCGCAGCACCGCCGCGTGGGACGTCACGAACTCGAGGACCGCCGCAAAGGAGAGACGCAGGGGATCCTCGCCGCCGGCCTGGGGATCCTCGCCGCCGGCCTGGGGATCCTCGCCGCCGGCCTGGGGATCCTCGCCGCTGGCCTGGGGATCCTCGCTCCCTCCCACCGCGCGCTGCAAAAGCGGCTCGTCCTGGATCCAACGCGCGAGCACCATCTCGTCCACGCCCAGCAGACTGGCCAGCTCCCCCACCCCGTAGCCGGGATGCTTCGCGACCTCTGGGTGCTCGTCGCTCGCCGTGGGCGCTTCCGGTGGGGGCAACCCGGATTCCCGATCGGTGGGTGCGCTCGTCATGATCATTGACCATCACGCCAACGGGGACACACATCGGGCGCGGCTCAGACGCGCTGGATGCCCTCCTCCACCTGACGCGCCAGCGCCAGGATCAGCTCCCGATCCAGGGCATCGCGGCTGATGAGCACGAAGGTGAGCTCCCCCACCTCCGGGAAGGAGATGCGGGTCCCCGAGAGCCAGTGCTCACCGAACTCCAGGGTGATGGCCCTGGATCGCCCCGCGGCCTCGGTCTCGTCGGCCCGGGTCATGATCAGCGTGAGCTGGGACCCCACGTCCTCGATGTCCTCGTAGCTCCAATCCCCGTGGTGGGCGAGGACGAAGCCCTGGCTATCCACCACGAAGGATGACTTGGCCCCCGCTGCGTCGGTGGCCCAGGCGAGCAGCCCGGACCAGCTCTGCACGCCCTCGCTGGGCAGCTCCGGCAGGGCCGGCTTCGCCGCGGGAGCAGGGGACGGGGCCGCGGCCGCCGCGGCCGGGGCCCCCCCGGGTCGAGCCTTGGCGCGAAACCGGGTGTAGCTCCCGGCGGGGGGGAGCTCCACTCCGCCCCCTGAGGAGCTCGCGGCCTCCTCCGGCCCCCCGAGGCGACGCGAGGCCTCCTTGGCCCAGTCGAGGTCAGACCAGCGTTCGTTCCGGTCGCTCATCTTCTTCCCTCTTGCCTTTCCCGAAGTTCCGAATCCGGCTCTCCATCTCCAGGGCCAACAGCTCGAAGCGCCGCGCCTCGGGGGCCAGGGGGCCGCCGAGGAAGCCGAGGGGAACCCCGCGCTGGCTCGCCCGTAAAAAGACCTCCGCCCGGGGCACCACCGTGTCGGTGACCCCGCCGAAGCCGGACCACAGGTCGCCCATCACCTCCATGCCCACCTCCTGATCCAGCCGCACCATCATGGGCACCAGGCCGAGCAGCCGGGGAGACGAGTGGCCGTTTTCCTCGAGCCCCTCGAGCACTCGCAGGAGCTGTACCACCGACCGCAGCGCCAGGGGCTCGGCCTGCATGGGGACCAGCACGAACCCCGAGGACTCCAGCGCCGCGCGCGTGACCATGCCCAGCCCGGCCGGGGTGTCCATCAACAGATAGTCGAATTGATCATCCAGCTCCGTCCACAGGCGCGGCAACGCGTCGGAGCCGTGCAGGGCGGCCTCGAACTCGCAGACGTCCAGCGGATCCAGACGACCGCGTGGCAGGAGGCTGAGCCCCGATAGCTTGGTCTCGATGAGCACCTGGTCGAGGGAGCAGCGCTCCATGAGCAGCTCGGCGAGCCCGTCCCAGGCGGTGTCTCCCTTGGCCAACGAGTGCCCGAGCTGGCCCTGTGGATCCAGGTCCACGAGCAGCACCCGGCGTCCCAGCTCGGCCAGCGATACAGCCAGGTTCAAGGCGAGGGTGGTCTTTCCCGCGCCTCCCTTCTGGCTGGCGATCACGATTCGCTCTCCCATGGCTCTGTCCTCTCTTTGATTCGGCGGACGGTCACTGCGTCCACCGTCCGACATCTCGAGTCTCGTCCTTCTGCTCGGCGTCGACCCCCGCGGAGCCGTGCGCGCGCGGAGCGTCGAGCCGGCCCCGGGGCCGCTCTCGTTGACGACCTCGGGTACACCCCGTACCGCTCCCCGAGCTCGGCTCCCTCAGGGCTCGCGGATCCAGCGCAGGGTGTGCCGGGCCTGGGTGATGATGGCGTTCCTGACGTCATGAAACAGCGGCGTCGGGCCCAGCACGCCCACCCGCGGGGCCTCGGCGTCCGGCGCCGCGGGATCGTCGATCCGCAGCCCCGTCAGCCACAGCTCCCCCTGGGCAATGGTCACCCCCTCCACTTCCCCATCCCCGCTGCCAGGCCACGGCTCCGCGAGCAACCGGTCCAGCGCGCCCGCGAGCCGTTGGTGTAGCTCCGTGTCGCTGTCACCCTCCGCTGCCAGCAGCTCGCCCCCAGGCTGGAACACCAACACCTCGGTGGCTCGCCCGGCCAGCAGGCCCCACACGCAGAAGGCCTCCCAGCTCGAGAACTTCGTTCCATCCACCCCGTAGACCGCGCTCATCACCGCGGCCGACTCCACGGGCATCCGGCTCTGGACCTGCAGGTGGCTCGGCGCGGGCTGGCCGGGCTGCCCGCGAAGGGGGTCCCCTTGGGGGGCGGCCTCTGTCCGGCGGAATCGGGTGTAGCCGCCCGGGTTCGACCGGCTCGTCGTCTTCTTGGAGCGTTCCGCGTCCATGGCGTCCCTTTCGCCTCCAGCTCGTCTCACTGCAGCATTCGAATCGAAGGGCACGAGGTGCAATCTCCAAGCCATCTCGGCTCGGGCCTGCCTTTTGTCCGCCCCCTACTTGGCTCGCAGGCAGCCGCGCGTAATGGAATCGAGCAGTTCCGGCCGGTGAAGACATTTGCCGCCCTCTCGCGGGGCGCCCGCTTTGCCCCTCCCGAGCGCCCGCGACGCGCCGCGAGGACGCGTACCCACGGCGCCGACGCGTGCATCCCACGCGCCCCCACCGGCGCGCGTGCGAGCCTCACGCCCAGAAGCGTCGGCCACAGTCGAGACAGCGGTAGGGGCGCCGCAGACACAGCCAGGAGATGGGCCGCTCCCACCAGCGGCGGCGGGAGCGACTGATCATCGCCCCTTTGCATCTTGGACAATCCCCGGTGCTCAATGGGCATTCCCTGTTGTGCTCGACGAAAAGCCGGGCAGATGGCGGACGCTCTCCGGAAGCCCCCGGTGATCAACCGAGCCCGTCGGCGTAACGCGCGCGGTGGGGGCCGCTCCCGGCAAAGCGCGCGGTCCGATACCCGATCCGCCCGCTCTCTAAGCGAAGCTCGGTATCCGGCGAGGGGAGCCCGAGCAGCCCGAGCTGCTCCTCGAGCTCATGGAAATCCAACGGCTTTCGCAAAAACGATCGCGCGCCCAGGCGGTAAGCCCTCCCCAGCAGCCCGGAGTCGGACGAACCGGTGATGACGATCACGGGCACCGCCGGCCGGCTGGCCTGCAGCCGCCGCAGCAGCCTGAGCCCGTCCTGCCGCTCGGGCGAGCCGAGCCGGGCGGCCACCACGGCCGCGTCAAGCGGAGCAGCGGTGACGGCCCCGAGCGCCTCCTCGAAGCTGCGCGCGAGGTCCAGCCGCACCCCGGGTCGCTGCAGCGCGACTGCCAGACGCCCGAGCACCTCCCGATCGTCATCCACCAACAAGAGCTCGTACATGGCGCACCTCCTGGGTCCCGCGTTCCCGCGTTCCCGCGTTGCGCCTGTTCATGCACTGTCCGTGCCAGCCACCCCCACAACGCCCGTGGTGCCGAGCAATCGCCACGTTCGGATTCGAATCCGATGGAGGATGGACAGCGCGCGCGGGGCCGCCAGCGGGCAACAGACCGGGGCGAACGCCCAGACGTTTGCGAGAGCCGTCAGGAGCCGGAGCCACGCCTCAGCGGCGGCTGCCGGGCCAGCAGCTCGATGAGCTCGAGCAGCAGGGCGCGCCCGTCGGGGTTGAGCTGCCTCACCAGCGCCTCGAGGCGCTCGTCGAAGCACACGGGGTGCAGGGTCGCCGAGCTCGGGTATGGGCCGTCCCCGTCCCGGGCTCGCGCGCCCAACACCGCCGCGTGCGGCGATCGTACAATGGAGCGCAGCCCGTAGACGCGCTCCACGTAGGTGGTGGCGAGCTCGGCGTAGGGGACCTCGTAGACGCGCGCCAGCGCCTGCAGTAGGGCGGGCTCGGCCGGTCGCCCCTCGTCGCGCTCCAGACGGGAAAGAGAGCTGACAGACAGGCGAATCTCCGGGCTCCGGCGCCGGGCCTGCTCCACCGCCTCGGTGAGGCTCAACCCGCTGCGCACCCGCAGCTCGCGAAGCGCCTCACCAAAGGATCTAGGTCCGCTGGCAGGCGTCTCGGCCATCAAAGGCTCCTGGGGCTTTTACACAACCCAAAAAAACTGCAAACCTAGATGTAACCATCGTGCCCAGGGTGGCTATCAGGATTGGCCGTCATCCGGGAAAAATACGGACATCGCCTCTCCGAAACACGGTCAGGCAGATGCGTGAAAACCACGCACTCGCGACGCACTCTACGCGAAAGCAGAAGACCGACGTTGGGATTCCCTCCACGACTAAGGCCCCGATCACGAATTATCTGATCGTTCAGGGCGCCGATCCATCCCGGCT
>CAYFWA010000019.1:16928-24893 GCA_964346625.1 uncultured Myxococcales bacterium | reverse complement strand
ATGGCCGGCTGGCGGCTGGTCGCCGTGAGCGCCCGCGACCGGCGCCGGGCCGAGGCGAGTCGGGCGGGTACGGGCGCAGGCGCGGGGGCTCGATCTCGACACCGTCGGGCGCCAGCAGGTCGGGGGCCGTCGAGGGCGGTCCCACCGCCACGGGCACGGACATCCGCGCGAGATAGGCCAGCCGCTCCGGGTGCCGGAGGTTGTCGAAGGTGCCGATGCGGATGTTGTCGCCCACCAGCTCCCGAGACAGGTCGTCTTTCGGGTCGATGCCCTTCACGTACACCCCGGAGTGGGCCTTGGGCCCGGACAGGATGACCTCGTCTTTGAGGAAGGGCGTCATGGCCGTGAGGCCCCGGATGCGCGGGTTCCCCTCGTCGTCGAACAGCGCACGCTCGAGCTCCCGATCCCGCGTGAAGGGCTCGTGCCCCTTGCGGATCACGATGTGGGCGTTGTTTCCGAGGATGGACTGGCGCAGGTTCCCCTCGAAGCCCGACATCACCGAGAGCACCACGATGAGGGCCTGGGTGCCGAAAAACACCCCGAAGATCGAGATGGTGGTAAACAGGCGGAAGGTGGACAGGCCGGCGCCGAAGATCGTGACCCAGGTGCCGAGCAGCGACAGCGCCATCCCCCCCACGAACACCAGGTGTCCATACTGCTGGGCGGGAGGGAGCTGGGCCCCCGGCTCCAGGTCGTCGAGCTTGGGCAGCCCGTGTCCCAGCCAGGCCAGGCCGATGCCCACGATCAGCAGGGCGAGCCCGATCCAGAGGAACACGGAGGTCCGCCGGTCGGGATCTTGCAAGTAGCGCCACGCCACCAGCCATTCGAAGTGGCCGTTTACCATGAGGTCGTCCGGATCGGCGAGTCGGGCGCGTCCACCCGCGCGGAGTGGGCCGCGGCCTCAGGCGCCGGTGATTCGCGCAGTTACGGGCCCGGGTCTCCCTTGGGGTCCGAGTCGGTTCGCTTCGCGCCGACCGCCCCCGCTGCGCTTTGTCGCTCGGGGCGCAGGAGCGGAAAGGCGATGACGTCCCGGATGGAGGCCTGGTCGGTGAGGAACATGGTGAGGCGATCGATGCCGATGCCCTCGCCCGCGGCCGGGGGCATGCCGTACTCGAGGGCCCGGCAGTAGTCCTCGTCGTAGTCCATGGTCTCCTCGGCGCCGCGCTCCTTGGCGGCGAGCTGCGCCAGGAATCGCTGGCGCTGGTCCTCCGGATCATTGAGCTCCGAGAAGGCGTTGGCGATCTCGCGGCCGCAGACGAACAGCTCGAAGCGATCCACCAGCTCGGGGTCGTCGTCCTTGCGACGCGACAGGGGGGAGATGGCGCTGGGGTAGTCGGTGACGAACACCGGACGGTCCGCCGGCAGACGCTCCTCGCCGAAGAGCTCGAACAGCGTCGCGAGCCGCTCGCCCCAGCCGCTGGTGGCCTTCCAGGTTTCGGCGAGCTCCTCGTCGCGGCCGAGGAGGCCGGCGCGCTCCACCCAGCCACTGAGGGAGGCGTCGGTCTCCAGATCCGCGTCGGTGGGGGCGTCGAAGCCTTGCTCGCCGGAGGCCTGCTGCAACCCCTCGAGGGTGGCCTCGCGCACCGTCAGGCGCGGCCAGGGGGCAGTGAAGTCCACCTCTTGCCCCTGATAGGTCAGCGTCGAGCCGCCCTTGATCTCTTGGACCAGGGCGCTGAGCAGCTTTTCGGTGAGCACCATCAGGTCATCGTAGGTGGCGTAGGCCTGATAGAACTCCAGCATGGTGAACTCGGGGTTGTGCTGGCGCGACAACCCCTCGTTGCGAAAGCTGCGCCCGATCTCGTAGACCCGGTCCAGCCCCCCCACCACCAGGCGCTTGAGGTACAGCTCCGGTGCGATGCGCAAGGTGATGTCCATGTCCAGGGCGTTGTGGTGGGTGCAAAAGGGCTTGGCCGCTGCGCCGCCCACCACGGTGTGCAGCATGGGGGTCTCCACCTCCACGAAGCCCCGCGCGTCGAGGAACTCGCGGATGAAGCGCACGATGCGCGCGCGGGTCCGGAAGGTCTCGGCCACGCCCTCGGTGACCACCATGTCCACGTAGCGCTGGCGGTAGCGCAGCTCCGGGTCCTTGATGCCGTGCCATTTCTCGGGCAGGGGGCGCACCACCATGGTGAGGATGCGCAGCTCCTCGGCCCGGATGGCCACCTTGCCCTTGCGGGTGACGAAGGGGCGTCCCCGAGCGGCGATGATGTCGCCACGCTCCACCTTCTTGAAGGCCTTGAAGGTGGCGTCTTCCAGCAGGTCCTTTTTGACGTAGATCTGTAGCTCGTGGCCCTGCTGGCGGATCATGGCGAAGGCCGCCTTGCCGAAGCGGGCGAGGGCGACCACCCGGCCTGCCACGCGGTACTCTCGGGTATCCTCCGGGATCTCGGACTCACCCGACAGCCGCTCCGGGTCCAGGCTCGCGGCCTCTGCCATGTCCGCCGGGCCCACCGGGAAGTCGTTGGCATAGGGGTTCATCCCGGCGTCCCGGAGCGCCTGGATCTTCTGCTTGCGTTGCGCGATCAGCCTGTTTTCGTCTTCCATGGGGGTTCCTGTGCCGGGCGTCCGCCGGGCATCCGCCGGGCGTCCGCCGGGCCTCCGCGGGGCATCCGACGCCGGTTGCGTCCTTCCGTCGGACGCGGAGTGTGCGGTGGCCTCCCGCGCCGTTTCCCGAAGGTGGTTTCGCCGACCCGGCTAGCTCCCGCCGCCGGTCTGCAGCAGATACGCCTCGATGAAGGGGTCGATGTCGCCGTCGAGCACCGCGTCCACGTTGCCCACCTTCAGCTCGCTGCGCAGATCCGTGACCATGCGGTAGGGGGCCAGCACGTAGGAGCGGATCTGGCTGCCAAAGTCGATCTTCATCTTCTTGGCGTGGATGTCGCCCATCTTCTCCTCCTGCTCGCGTTGCTTGAGCTCGTAGAGCCGGGCGCGCAGCAGGCGCATGGCGGTGGCCTTGTTTTTATGCTGGGAGCGCTCGTTTTGGCACTGCACCACGATGTTCGTCGGCAGGTGGGTGATCCGCACCGCGGACTCGGTCTTGTTCACGTGCTGCCCGCCGGCGCCCGAGGCACGGTAGACATCGATGCGCAGCTCATCCTCGTCGATGTCCACCTCGATGGAGTCGTCGATGTCCGGGTAGACGAACACCGCCGCGAAGGAGGTCTGACGCCGGGCGTTGGCGTCGAAGGGCGAGATCCGCACCAGGCGGTGCACCCCCGCCTCGGCCTTGAGGTAGCCATAGGCGTAGGGACCCTCCACCAGGATCTCGCAGGAGTTGATCCCCGCCTCGTCGGCGGGCTGGATGTCCAGCAGCTCCGTGCGAAAGCCCCGCTCCTGGGCCCAGCGCAGGTACATCCGCTGGAGCATCTCGGCCCAGTCCCGGGCGTCGATGCCGCCGGCCCCCGCGTTGATGGACAAAAGCGCGTTGGTCTCGTCCATCTCCCCGGAGAGCATGCGCTCGAACTCCAAGCGGTCGATGGCGGTTTGGATCTGCTGGAGCTGCTCCGAGGCCTCCTGCACCGAGGCCTCGTCCTCTTCCTCCTCGGCCAGCTCCAGCAGCACCTCCATGTCCTCGAGGGCCTGGTGCTGTTGGTCCCAGGCCTCCACCGTCCGTTTGAGCTGGGCGCTGCGCTGCAGCACCTCCTGGGCCTGCTCCGGGGTGTTCCAGAACTCCGGGTCTTCGGCCTGCTTCTCCAGCGTCATCACCTGTTCGCGCTTGGCGTCTACGTCAAAGATGACCTCGAAGCAGATCGAGCTTCTCGCTGAGGGTCTGGAACTGGGCGCGGATGTCGGGATCGACAAATGGCATGGAGTACCTCCGATCGTCAGTCACTGTTGCGCGAGCCCCCAGGGCTCGCGAAAGAATAAGCTCGAAGGACCGAGGGCGCCGAGGCGTAACTGTGCCAAGGAGCGAGAAGGCCTGATATCAGGGAATATTCGGCCGCCGAGCGACGCAGGCACAGTTGACGGATCGGCGGCCGAATCCCGAAGTTATTCTTTCGCGAGCCCTTATACCGCGAAGTGCTGGAAAGTCAATCGGATGGGCTCCTGCAGCGGTGCCCGGTGGGGGGGGCGCGGCGGCGGGGGCGGCCGTCTTCCCACACCACGGGGACGCGGGCCCACAGCGACCGCAGCAGGGCACAGTACGGCTGATGGAAGCTGGTCAGATCGAGGCGGAGGGAGTCCCCGAGCTCGGTGGCGAGGTAGACCGCCGGGCCGATCTGGGCGATGTGGCTCACCGGGCCCCGCAGGAATCCAACCTCCAGGGGAGCGCCCGTCTTCCGGCTCCAGAGGCCCACGGTGCCGTCCCGGAACCCGGCGAACAGCGTCTCGCGGGGCCCGGGGGCTGAACCCGGATGGGCTCGACCGCGAGCCGCTGCGCCATGAGCCGCTGCAGGCGCACCACGCCGTTGTCGTCGCCGCTGGCCAGCAGCCGACCATCCGGGCTGACGGTCACGCCCACCACGCCGGCCTCGGCGCGCTGCAGCGTGCGCGGCGACCGTCGCGTCTGGCCGGGCGTGAGGTCCCAACGCCGAACCGTGTGGTCCAGGCTCGCCGAGATCAGACGAGCTCCGTCTCGGGTGATTGCCAGACACACCACGGGCTTGGTGTGGCCCCGCAGCACCGTCGCGGGCGCCCCGCCCGCCGAAGCGTCCCAGATTCGGATGGTCCCGTCGGCGGCTCCCGAGATGATCTGTTTCGCCTCCGGGGTGTAGATCACGCTGTAGGCGGCGCCAGCGTGCCCCCGCAGCACACCTTGGGGCTGTCCGGTCGGCGCGTCCCAGAGGCGCACCGTGCCGTCGTCTCCCGCGGACGCCAGGCGCTTTCCGTCGGGGCTCCAGGTCACGTCGGAGACCCGGCCTTGGTGGTCGGTGAGGGTTTTTCGCAGCGCGCGGGTGCGGGGATCCCAGAGGCGCACCGTGCCGTCCCAGCCCGCGGACGCCAGGTGCTTTCCGTCGGGGCTCCAGGCCACCCGCCACACGGCGCCCTGGTGTCCGTCGAGGACCAATCGGGAGTTGGCCTCCACGTCCCACACCACGAGCGGGCCCTCGTGGGTGCTCGCGGCCAGCAGCCGGCCGTCTGGGCTCCAGGCGGCGCTGGTCACCGGTCCGGGGTTGTTCCGTAGCACGCGCATCTCGCGGGTGGCCGTGTCGAGCAGGTAGAGCGAGCCGTCGTGGCTGGGCACGGCCAGGGTCTTCCCATTCGGGGAGAAGGCGAGCCGGTGCGCCGAGTCGCTGAGCCAGGCGGTCCAGATCAGCGGGCTGCGCCGGATGCGCCACCACAGGCCGCGCGCCGCGGCGAAGTCGTCGAACTCCAGGGCGTTGCGCAGCTTGGCCTTGGCCTCCAGCAGCCGCCCCCGGCTCAGGGAGGCGCGGGCGCCCTCGATCTGGGCCTGCGCCCACCGCGTGCGGGCCTGGTGGCGCTGCCGCTCGGCATGGCGGCGCTGCCGGTTCGCCTCCTGCTCCCGCCGAGACAGCGCCAAGCTGAACAGGGTGGACAAAAGCGCCACCGCCGCCGCCACCACCAGCACCCCGGCCACCCCGAGCCGCTTCCACCGTTGGCGTCGCCGCTCGCGGTGCAGCCCCGACTCCACGAAGGACCGGAGGCGCGGCGGCACCGCCGCGGTGGCCCGCGACAGGGTTCGCTGCGCCTCCCGCAGGGCGTCCCCTGACCAGGTCTCGTCGGGGCGACGCCCTCGACGCTCCCACAGCTCCACCGCCTGCTCCAGCTCGGCCAGCCGGTCGCGCTCCTCCCGGCTCTCCTCCAGCCAGCGCGCCAGCCGGTCCCAGCGATGGATCAGGGACTCGTGCACCAGCTCGAGCTCGGCGTCGTCGTCGGTGCCCCCGGGGGCCTTGCGCACCAGGATGGCGCGGGCCCGCCTCGGTTTCTCCCACGTGGTAGATCGTGATGATGTGGGGATGATTGAACCGCGCGGTGACCCGGGCCTCGAACAGGAACCGCTCCACCGACTCGGGCGTGCCCAGGGCGTCCGGGTGGACCAGCTTCAGCGCCACCTTGCGCCCGAGCCGAACGTCCCGGGCGAGATACACCTCTCCCATGCCGCCGCGCCCCAGGAGCCGCCGGATCCGGAAGTGGTCGATCCGGCTCCCCGCCGCGAGCCGGGGTGCTGTTACGCTGGAGCTTGCCACTGCTCGGGTTCTCCCTGCTACCACGTGCGATTGTTACTCCAGAACGCCTTGGACGAAAACCCTGGTACGCGTCGCCGGGCGCGGCGGGGTGGATTTCGCTTGGCGAGGCTGTCGGCTCTGTCGTACAGATAACGGTCATGTCGAATCGGTGGTGCTTGACTCCTTTCGTGATGCTTTTGTCTGCGGGGCTGCTGGTGGTGTCCGGCTGCTGTCGAATTTGCGAGACCGCGCCCCGGCCCGACCCCCGGCGGCGGGCGGCGCCGGATCCGGGCGGTCCGATGAGTGGGCCCCCGGCGCGGGTGGTGTACCTGGCCCGCCACGGCCGCACCCACATGAACCGGATCTTGCAGATCGGGGGGCAGATCCGGGGCGACGGGCTGGATCCGCTGGGGTTCAAGCAGCGGGTGGGGCTGTTTCTGCTGCTGCGCGACGAGCCCATGCGGGCGGTGTTCACCTCTGAGCTGCTGCGCAGCCGGCAGACCGCGGCGCCGCTGGCCGCCCACTTCGAGGTGAAGCCCATCGTCACCGCGGACCTCAACGAGTTCGCCGGCGGCGTGAGCGAGGGCATCTGTTACTCGGTGCTGGGTAAGCGCCTGCGCACCCAGGAGGCGGCGGGCTGCGACCAGCCATCGGACGACCCACTGGTCGAGCGCGCCGTGGCCTTTTTGCGCAAGGAGAACAAGCGGCGGTTCAAGGTGGGCGTGTCCTATCGGTGGCCGGGAGGCGGCGAGAGCCTGCTGGACGTGGACCGCCGGCTCAATCACTTTTTACGCTCCGTGCCGGCAACGCTGCGGGACCAGGCGATCCTCATCGTGGGGCACAGCGGCACCAACCGCTTTCTGCTGGCCAAGATGATGGGCTGGAAGATGCTGCAGGCCCTGCGGATCCGCATGGGCCACACGAACGTGTTCCGGGTGGAGCGACGGGCCGCGGGGCAGCCGCCCCGGCTCTCGGTCTACCGCGACGGGGCCTGGCACGAGTGCCGCGAGCCCGCGACGTTCAAGGGCGGGCTGCCGTGTCTTCCCCGCAGGAGCCGTTCCAGGTCGGCGGGCGCCAATCGCAAATCCAAGCCGCGGGCGCGCCCCGTGCATCGAAAGGGCACCGCGCACCCGCGACGTTCCGCTCCGCGTCGCGCCGCGCCTCGTCGCGAGCCCTGAGGGGCGCGGCGAGGGCGCGAGCGGCTCGGTATCCTACAGCGCCCCGACGAAGGGCACCGGGCCGCGGGCGGTGGCGGCCTGCACCAGCTCGGCCTGCCGGGCGAGCATGGCCTTGCGGCGGGCGGCGTCCGGGTGGTGGTGCCCGATGAGATGCAGCGCGCCGTGGGCCAGCAGGTCCACCAGGTCGGCCTCGAAGGCCGCCGGGGTGGGGGAGCGGCGGCCCACTACCTCCACCGAGATGATGATGTCGCCCAGCACGCGCTCGAGCACGCGCTCGCGGTAGCGGGCCGGCTTCTGCCAGCGCGCCAGCTCCTCGGGCTCGGCGAGGCAGAAGGACAGCACGTCGGTGGTGCCCTTTTTGTGGCGATACTCGTGGTTGAGGGCGGCCACGGTCTCGTCGCCGGCGAGCAGCACGGACAGCTCCACGTCGTGCAGCCCCACGGCGCGCAGCATTCGGGCGGCGCGGCGGCGCAGCCGGCGGCGCAGCGGGACGTCCACCCGGTGCCGGACCGCGGGCTCCACCCGGAGGATCACGTGGGCCTGCTCTCCCACTGAGGGGCGGGCGCTCGCGGAGCGGGTCATTGGCGATCCTCGTCTTTGACCTCGTCCTCCGCGTCGTGCTCCGGCGCGATCCCGGCGTCGTGCTCCGGCGCGATCCC
>CAYFWA010000019.1:11564-16828 GCA_964346625.1 uncultured Myxococcales bacterium | reverse complement strand
GCGTCGTGCTCCGGCGCGATCCCAGCGTCGTCTTCCGGCGCGATCCCAGCGTCGTCTTCCGGCGCGATGCCGGCGTCGCGCCCCGGTTCGATCCCGGCGTCCTCCCTGGGGTCGATCTCGGCGCCGCCCCTCCCACCCCCTTTCGTGCGGCGCTCGTAGCGGTCGTAGGCCCGGATGATCTTCTGCACCAGGGGGTGGCGCACCACGTCCACCTCGGTGAAGTGGCAGATCTCGATGCCCTTGACCCCCCGAAGGATGTTGCGGGCCTCCACCAGGCCGCTCACCGCGCCGTTGGGCAGGTCCACCTGCGTGATGTCCCCGGTGACCACGGCCTGGGAGTCGTAGCCCAACCGTGTGAGGAACATCTTCATCTGCTCGCGGGTGGTGTTCTGCGCCTCGTCCAGGATCACGAAGCTGTCGTTGAGGGTGCGGCCCCGCATGAAGGCCAGCGGGGCGATCTCGATGATCCCCCGCTCGATGAGGGTGGCGGTCTTCTCGAAGGACAGCAGGTCGTTGAGCGCGTCGTACAGGGGCCGCACGTAGGGGTTGACCTTTTCCTCCATGGTGCCGGGGAGAAACCCGAGCCGTTCGCCGGCCTCCACGGCGGGGCGCGTGAGCACGATCCGGCGCACCCGCTGCTCCTGGTGGGCGAGCACGGCCATGGCCACGGCGAGGTAGGTCTTGCCCGTGCCCGCCGGCCCGATGGCGAACACGAGGTCCCGCTTGCGCAGGGCCTCCACGTAGCGTTTCTGGGCCAGGCCGCGGGGGGTGATGGGGCGCGCCCGGGCGGAGACCATCACCGTGTCGCAGAAGATGTCCGTCAGGTGCACGTGCGGGTCCTGGCGCAGCACGTCCACGGCCCGGCCCACCTCGTCGGTGGACAGGGCGACGTTGCGTTTGGCCAGGGTGACGAGCTCCTCCACCACCCGGCGGCCGAGTTGCACGGCCGGGGCGGCGCCGTGGAGCCGGAGCTCGCTGCCGCGGGCGTGGACGTCGATGCCCAGCCGCTGCTCCAGCAGGGTCAGGTGGGAGCCGCTCTCGCCGAACACGGCCAGGGCGAGCTCGTTGTCCTCGATGGACAGCCGCTCTTGCGTCTGGTTTTGGCCCGGGGAGGAGGACGCGTCGGAGGAGGGGGCGATGCTACTCACCTCGGATCTGGACGATGACCTTGCGGTTGCGGGGGCGGTTGTCGAAGTCGCACAGCACCACCTGTTGCCAGGTGCCCAGGGTCATCTGCCCGTTGACGATGGGGATGAACAAGCTCGGCCCCATCATCGCGGCGCGGACGTGGGAAAAGCCGTTGCCGTCGCCCCAGCGCGCGTCGTGGTCGTAGTGCATGTTGCGGGGGATGAGCCGCTCGATGGCCTTGCGCAGGTCGTTGACCACCCCCCCTTCGAACTCGATGGTCGTCAGGCCGGCGGTAGAGCCAGGGACGAAGGCCACCACCTGTCCTTGCTCCACGCCGGACTGCTTGACGAACTGCTCGATCTCCCCGGTGATATCGTGAATGTCCGTATCCCCGGCAGACTTTTTTTCGATGCTGTAGGTTTCGATCACGGCCTCCTCACTATCTCCCCAGGAAGTCACCCGGTCGCCGCTGTGAATGCTCTCGCTGGCGCCTCGTGGCGCCTCGTGATGCTGTTCAGCGGCGGTCATTTACCACATCTCCCTACAAGGCGCAAGCGAAGGTGAAAGTGGCGTGCTGGGAGAATGGAATGCTGTCGCCGATCCCGTCTCCATCCCATCTGCCCATGGCTTGTCTACACGATGGCTTCCCGCTATGGTTCGGGCACCTCGACGCGCGTCGCGGGGGTCGAGGCGGCAGGGCGACGCGCGGCGGCGGCGGCGGAAAAGCCGAAGGAAATCGGGAAAGGAGCCAAGAATGAACGTAGCGAAGCTGATCGAGCAGAAGCAGGGGAAACCGGTCATCTCCTTCGAGATGTCCCGCGCGAAGAACGACAAGGCGGCGGCCAAGCTTGACAAGGCCCTCGACAAGCTGACCGAGGCCAAGCCGGACTACTTCTCGGTGACCTTCGGGGCGGGGGGATCCACGCGGGAGGGGACCTTCGAGCTGGTGGACAAGCTGCAAAACGAGCGGGGGCTGCCCACGGTGGGGTATCTGGCCGGCGTGGGACTGGGACCCGCGGATCTCGAGGCCTGCGTGAGCAAGTACCGGGAGCTTGGAGTGGAGACCATCTTCGCTATCCGCGGGGATCCGCCCACCTGGGAGGAGGGCTGGACGCCCCACGACGAGTCGCTGCACCACGCCTCGGAGCTGATCGCCTTCATCCGCGAGCGGGGGGACTTCTGCGTGGGCGCGGCGGCCTACCCGGAGGGGCACCTGGAGGCCAAGAGCCTCGAGGAGGATCTCCGGTACGTGAAGCTCAAGCAGGATCAGGGCGCCCAGTACTTCGTGGCCCAGTACTTCTACGACAACGAATTGTACTACCGCTTTGTGGACAATGCGGCGGCGGCCGGGATCACCGCGCCCATCGTGCCGGGCATCATGCCCATCTACACCGAGAAGATGATGGAGAACCTGGCGCGGGTCTGCGGCGCCACCATCACCGACGAGATTCGGCAGGGGTTGGCCGCGCTGCCCGACGAGAAGGGCGCGGTGGGCCAGTTCGGCATCGAGCTCGCCACCAAGCAGTGCCAGGATCTGCTGGCCCACGGCGTGACGGGGTTGCACTTTTACACGATGAACCGCTGGAAGGCGACCACGAGCATCCTGGCCAACCTCCGGGAGTCGGGGGCGCTGTAGTGAGGGAAGCGGGGGCGGCTGTTGTGAGGGGTGGGGTGGAAGGGAGGCACTTGGCATCTCAGACTCGAGTTTCGCCCTTCTTTCGTCGCGATTTCGGCCGTTCGCAGCAGATAGAAGGGCGAAACTCGAGTCAGAATCGCTCGACGAGCTTCTCGATGAGGTAGCTGCTCTCGCGGATGGCCTGCTCGCCGAAGGGACCGAACCAGCGGGCCACCCGTTCGAACTCCCGCACGAACCCCTCCTTGTCCCCCTCCGCGAGGAGCCGCAGGTTCTCCGACAGGCTCTCCACGTACCGCTCGAGGGTGACCCGGCGCTCGGGGGTGGCGAAGATGATCTCGGCATACAGGCGGGGATCCTGGGCGAACAGGCGTCCCACCATGCCCAGCTCCAGCCGGTAGATGGGGCTCGAGAACTCCAGCGAGCGCGCCAGATCGACGCCCTGGCGCTGCAGGAACTGCCCGAAGGCGAAGGTCGCGAAGTGGCGTAGGGCCTGGACCATGGTCATGGCCTCATCGTGCTCTTCGGCCGAGGCGTGCACCAGCACCGCCCCCCAGGCGGCGAGCTGGTCCAGCACCCAGGCGCAGGCCGGCGCGTCCCGGCCGGGCGTGGCCACCACGATCTGCTTGTCCAGGGTGCGCGTGGTGGGGCCGAACATCGGGTGCAGCCCCACCACCGGTCCGGCGTGGGCCGCGAGCATGGCCGACAGGGGGGCCTGCTTTACGCTGGTAACATCGGCGAGCACGCAATTCGCGGGCAGGTGGGGTCCCAGCCGCCGGGCCACCTGCGGGGTGCGCTCGATGGGCACGCACAGCACCGTCAGGGCCGCGTCAGCGCACAGGGCGTCGGCGTGCGCCCAGTCCTCGTCGTCGGCCTCCAGGATCCGGATCTCGTAGCCTGCCCTGCCGAACCAGCGGGCCAGGGTCTGCCCCATCTCACCGCGGCCGCCCACCAGCACCACGGCGGCGCCGGGGCGCAGGGCGTGACCGGCCTGGGACGAGCCCTGGGACACCCGGGAGTCCCGCATCACCCGGCGGAAGACGTCCTCCACCAGGTCCGGGTCGATGCCCTCGGCCTGCGCCTGGGCGCGGCGATCCGTGATCAGGTCCTCTTCGCGGGCCGGGTGCAGCACGGGCAGGTCCGCGGCTCGCTTTACGGCGGCCACCTGCTCCACCACCTCCCGCCGGCGGGCGAGCAGGGAGACCATCTCTTGGTCCAGGGCATCGATCCTCTGCCGCAGCGCCTCGAGCTCCGGCGGGACGTCACGGTCACGGGGTCCGGAGGCGGAGGCTCCGTGCTCAGGGCGAGGCGCGTCGGGGTCGTGTGTCATGAGTGGGGCGCTTGGCGAGCCGACGCCGGCGAGTCGGCGCGCGGCGCGCGGGTGTGCGCCGCCTTGGTGTCACAGCTTGTAGGCGCGGTTCTTGGGGTCGAAGTCGGCATCGGTGAGCGCGGCCTGGGGGTTCACCTGCCGGTAGTGATACCACTCGTCGAGCTGATCGTCGAAGTCGTACACCTCGGTCTGGAAGGCGTAGCCCGCCAGGTGGTCGATGGTATGGACGACGCGATGACAGTAGTAGCCGTGCGACGGATCGCGAGGCAGGCGGGTCTCGAGCCGATAGGCGGGGCGGCCATCCACCTCCACCAGGCCGTGATTCACGCGCTGCACGTGGCCCCGGGGCTCGGCCTTCACGTAGTCGCGCTCCATGAGCGCCACCAGCTCCGAGAGCCCGAGCTCGGTGGCCAGGTGCTTGGTGCCGCGGCGGGCGACCTTGGAGTCCACCGGGATGGTGGCGGCCGCCAGGCCCAGCAGCCCCTTTTCCCGCACCCGGATCTTCCCGGAGCCGAACAAGCGCTCGTTGTAGAGCACCTGGCGACCCTTGAACGGACCGTCCACCCAGCGCAGGTAGAAGGCCCGGGGGTCGCGGCGGTACTTGAGCTCGATGACCTCCTCTCCCTGGAGCTTGCCGTCGAGCCGCTCGTTCTTGTGCAGGGTGGCCGTGTAGGACGCGAGCTGGGCCAGGGCGCGCTTGCCGGTCTCGAGCAGCACCCAGTCCGGGGTGCGATCCAGCAGCAGCGCGGTGCGCGCCGGATCCAGCCCGGACAGCAGCCGCCGGCGCCCCTCGTCGCCGAGGAACAGGCTCTGGCTGGCGAGCTCCTCGGCCGACAGGGCGCCGAGCAGCTCCTCGAGCTGAGCGAGGGAGAGCTGCTGATTCACGGCGAGCAGCAGGTCGGGCAGCTTGCGGGCCTGGGCGGGATCCGCCAGGGAGGGGGGCTCCTCGGGGATCTCCTCGCCTAGGGCTTTGGCCACGGCGCTCACCTGGTCGGGGGTGAGCTGCGCTTGCACGGTCTGATACAGCCGGGGGAACACCTCGGGGAAGGCGGGTACCTCGTGCCCGAAGCACTGCTCGATCTTTACCCTCGGGGTCTCGGTCATGGTGGCTCCTGCGGCAGATGGCGAAAGTGGGTCCATTCCGAGGATACACATCGCGGGCACCGGGCGCGA
>CAYFWA010000019.1:0-11464 GCA_964346625.1 uncultured Myxococcales bacterium | reverse complement strand
ACGATCCAGGCGACAGAGCAACACGGTCTACGATATACATGGGTTGGTTGGTTACGCGCACCGCGTGCGTGGGCTCGCCCCACCATCGCCGGTTCCCCTGGCTTCGCCGGGAGACCGCAGCGGTGGCGCGGAGGCGGGGGATGGCGAGCATGGGCTTTCACGGAAACGAGCGCTTCGACGTCCTGCGGCACCTCGGAAGCGGGGGGATGGGCAGCGTGTACCAGGTGCTGGATCGGCAGGGCGGCGGCGTGGTGGCCCTCAAGACCCTGCTGCAGCGGGGCGGGGCGGATCTGTACCGCTTCAAGCGCGAGTTTCGTTCCCTGGCGGACCTGCGCCACCCGAACCTGGTGCCGCTGTACGAGCTCATCGCAGACGACGACCTGTGGTTCTTTACCATGGCCTACGTGGATGGCGTCCCGCTGCAGGGGTGGGTGGCGCCCACGCCCCTTTTGCGGCAGCCGGTGGGCTCGCAGGATACGGTGCCCTCGGATCCCCGGGGCGACGCGGAGGCGCTGGCCGGGGGCGGAGAGCCCATGGCCGGGTCGACGCGCGAGGCGGCCGACGGTTTTCCGCCCGGGTCGGCGTCCTTCGGTGCGGCCAAAAGGGAGGGCGCGGAGGGGGCCGACGACTGGTCCCTCGAGCCTACGCAGGAGCGCACGGTGGAGGCAGTGGAGCGGCGGCTGCAGGGCGCGCAGGAGGTCACGTTGCGGGTGGATCCGGGGCGGGTGCGACGGGCGTTCTCCCAGCTCGGTGCCGGCGTGTTGGCGCTGCACGAAGCCCACCGCGTGCACCGGGATCTGAAACCCTCCAACGTGCTGGTGACCCAGAGCGGGCACGTGATGATCCTGGACTTCGGGTTGACCCAGCGCACCGACGGGCGCTCGGTGACCGGGGCGGGCCTGTCGGGCACGCCGGCCTACATGGCGCCGGAGCAGATCCGCGAGGACGGTGCGGATCCGGCCAGCGACTGGTACGCCGTGGGGATCATGCTCTACGAGGCGCTCACCGGTCGGCTGCCCTTCGAAGGGGGGATGCTCGATGTGCTTCTGACCAAGCAGTCGGTGACGCCCGAGCCGCCCACGGTGGTCAATCCGGAGGCCGACGCCGCGCTGTCGGAGCTGTGCATGGAGCTGCTGCAGATTCGCCCCGACGCGCGCCCCTCGGGGCGGGAGGTGCTCGAGCGGCTGCAGGAGAGATTGCCGGAGGCGGTGGCGGAGCAGGATACGGCAGCGGCGGGCGTGAGCCCGGCGATGAGCGGGGGGGCCGCGGCGGCCCCCCCGTCGATGACAAAGAGCGCGCGTGCAAGGGGGGCCTCGTCGCCCGAGGGGGAGCCTGCGGCCGCGGACGACTCGACCGTTGACGCGGGGTCGGATGCCTTCGTGGGACGCGCGACGGAGCTCGCCGCGCTCCGGCAGGCTTACGCGCGAGTCGGCAAGGGGGAGCTGGCGCTGGCGGTGATTCGAGGCCGCTCCGGCATCGGCAAGACCGCCTTGGCGCGGCAGATGCTGGCCACCGTGGCGTCGGAGCCTCCCCAAGAGGCTCCCGCTGCCGCACCGCTCGTTTTGCGAGGGCGCTGCCATGAGCGTGAGACGGTGCCCTACAAGGCCTTCGACGCGGTGGTGGACGAGCTCAGCCACGTGCTGCTGCGTCTGCCCGAGCGGGACGTGATCTACGTGCTGCCGGAGGACGCCCAGGCCCTGGCCGAGATCTTCCCGGTGCTCCACCGGGTGGAGCCGCTCGCCGATCCGCGCTACCGGCGCGCGGCCCGGCTGGACCGACGGGAGCTGCGGAACCTGGCCTTCCGGGCGCTGCGGGATCTCCTGGTGCGCCTCGCCCGGCTGCGCACCGTGGTGGTCTTCATCGACGACCTTCAATGGGCCGATCCGGACAGCTTCGCCCTGCTGGACGCCCTGCTGCAGCAGCCCGGCGCGCCGGAGCTGCTGCTGCTGGCCACCTGCCGCACCGAGGCCGAGAGCCGGTCTCCGCAGCTCGAAAAGGTGCTCGCACGGCTCGCGCGGCGGCCGGAGCACGTCCTGCTGGAGGTCGGCCCGCTGCCCGCGCAGGAGGCCGAGCAGCTCGCCGCGCAGATGCTCGTCGCGGGGGAAGGCAGCGCGGCGCCGGGGCCTGCCGCCGAAGACGAAGGGGCGCTGCCCGCGCCGCTGCTGGCCCAGGTGGCCCGCGAGGCCCGCGGCAACCCGTTCTTCGTGATGGAGCTGGCGAGTCACCTGCGGCAGCTCCGCGTGGGGGAGCGCCAATCCCTGGCGTCGGTGGACGAGAGCTCCCTGCGGCTGGATCGGCTCATCGCGGGGCGGGTGCGGGGGCTCCCCGAGCCACAGCGTCAGTTGCTGCACCTGGTGGTGGTGGCGGCGGATCCGGTGCCCCTGGCCTTGCTGGCGCGGGCCGCGGAGCGCTCCCGGGCCGCGTCCGAGTGGGAGCGGGATCTGGCGGAGCTGGCGCAGCAGCGGCTGGTGCACCGCAGCGGGTTCCGGGCCACGGACACGGTGGAGCCGGGCCACGATCGGATCCGGGAGGCCATCGACGAGAGCCTGGACGACGAGGTCCGGCGTCTCGCGCACCAGCGCCTGGCCGAGGCGCTGGAGCAGGAGGGGGCGGCGCGCACCGATCAGCTCGCCCAGCACTGGCTGCTGGCCGGACAGACCGACCGGGCCAAGGCCTACGTGCGGGACGCGGCGCAGCAGGCGCGCCGGCAGCTCGCCTTCGACCGCGCCGCGGAGCTGTACAACACCGCGCTGTCGCTGGAGCGCGACGACACCTCCCGCGTGACGCTCTACGCCCAGCTCGGAGACGCCCTGGCCGGGGCCGGGCGCTCGGTCCCGGCGGCCGACGCCTACCTGCAGGCGGCCCGACGCGCGAGCACGGAGCACCGGCTGGACCGGCTGGATTTGCGGCACCTGGCCGCCGAGCAGCTCCTGCGCGGGGGCGAGGTGCGCCGCGGGCTCGAGCTGGTGGAGGAGGTGCTCGCCGAGGTGGGGTTGCAGCTCGCGCCGTCGGTGCGCGCGGCCACCGCCTCGGTGGTGCGGCGCCTGGCTTGGCTGAGGCTGCGGGGCACGCGCTTCGAGGAGCGCCCCCCTGAAGCGCTGTCGGCCGAGCAGCAGCGGGTGCTGGACGTGCTCTGGTCGGTCAACATCGGCCTCAGCGTGGTGGACACCCTGCGCAGCGCCGACTTCCTGCTGCGCTTCCTCCAGCGCGCGTTGCGGGCCGGCGATCTGCGGCGGGTGGCCTCGGGCCTGGCCATCCTCTCCGGGATCCTGGCGGCGCTGGGGGGGCGGCACCTGACGCGGGCCCGGCGCTATGCCGAGGAGGCTTCCCAGCTCGCTGAGCGGACCGACGATCCCCGCACGCGCGGCATTGCCATGCTCTCGCTGGCGCTCACCCGGTATTTCGCTGGGGATTTCCGGGCCAGCGCCCGGGAGCTCGACGCGGCGGAGCGCTACCTGCTGGACCACTGCCACGGCGTGGTCTGGGAGCTCGCCACGGTGCGCTCCTTTCTGTGCTTCTCCCTGCGCATCCTGGGCGAGCTGGAGCAGCTCGCCGAGCGCTACGATCGGTACACGGCGGACGCCCAGCGCACCGGGGATCGGCACACCGCCGCGAATTTGCAAACCTACCAGTCCATCGTCTGGCTGGTGCGCGACGATCCGGACCGAGCGGCCCGGGCGCTGGAGGGGATCCTGGACGCCTGGCCGGCGGAGATGTACCTGGTCCAGCACTTTTTCCACCTGTACGCACGCTGCGAGCAGGCGCTGTATCGGGGTGAGCCGGAGTCGGCGTGGCGGCAGGTGGAGCAGGAGGACGCCCGGCTCGGCGACTCGGGTTTGCTCAAGGTGAGCGGCATCCGCCTCGAATACGCCCGCATCCGCGGGCGCTGCGCGGTGGCGCTGGCCGCCACTCGACCGCGTCGACAGCGCGCGGCGCTGCTCAAGGAGGCGCGGCGCTGTGTTCGGCGGCTGCGGCGCGGCGAGCACGAGTCCGGCCGGGCCTGGGGCGCGCTCATCGAGGCGGCCGTCGCCTGGCTGGAGCGCCCGGATCCGCAGGGCGGGTTGGCGACGGACGCCAACGCGGCGGCCCGCCGCGCCCTGGAGCAGGCGGTGGCCAAGGCGGAGTCGGCCGGCACCCGCACCCTGGCGGCGGCGGGGCGCCGGCGCCTCGGAGAGCTGCTCGGGGGCGAGCGTGGGGCGGCCCCGCTGCTAGAGGCCGACGGCTGGCTCGCCTCCCAGGGGGTGGTGGATCCCGTCCGCTTCACCGCCTGCATCGCGCCGGGGTTCGACGACCGGATGGGGTAGAGCCTTCCCCCCCGGGAGTGTCTACGGGCTTTTCCCCGAATGTGATCCATGCCACGGACCGGCCTCCTCAGGTTTGACAAGGTAGGGGGCATGTGGTTTGCATTTGCGGACTTCGCCGCGTCGCGGCGAACGCGAACGCGAACGCGAACGCGAACGCGAACGCGAACGCGAGCGTGAGCGCTGATGAGCAACGCCGGTCCACGTTACGAGCTGGTCTGTCGGGGGTGCGGGTGGCGCACCCCCGAGGACGCCCACCGGGTGCAGTGTCCCCACTGCGGCCCGCGTGCGTTTCTGGGCACCGAGTACGCCGCCGAGACGCTGCCCCTGGCGCCGGAGGCCGACCCGGCGGACTTCGCCGCCTATCGGGGCTGGTTGCCCGTGGACCTGGTGTTGCCCCTCGATGGCCTGCGCATCGGGCTCGTGCGGACCACAGAGCTCGGACGCGAGTTGGGGTTGGAGCAGCTCTGGCTGCTGGTGTCGGGGTACGTGCCCGACGTCGGCGCGACCCTGCCCACCTGCACCTTCAAGACCCTCGAGGCCGCGGGGGTGGTCAGCCGGGTGGTGGAGCAGACCGACCAGCGGCTCATCGTGAGCTCGGCGGGAAACGCCGGCTGCGCCGTGCTCGAGATCGGGGCGCGGCTGGAGGTGCCCGCCGTGGTCATCGTCCCCCACCGCGCCCGGGAGCTCCTGCGCACCGCGGCGCGTCCCGGCCGCCGGGCGCCGCTGCTCATCTGCCTGGAGGAGGGTACCTACACCGACGCCATCGCGTTGGTGGGGCAGGTGGTGGCGCGCTTTCCCGACGCGCTGGTGCGCGAAGGGGGCGCCTACAACGTGGCACGCCGCGACGCCATGGCGGTGCCGCTGTTGCGTGCGGCCCTGGCCCTCGGTCGGCTGCCCGATCACTACGTGCAGGCGGTGGGCAGCGGCACGGGGGGCATCGCTGCCCACGAGGCCGCCCGGCGGCTGGCCGCGGCGCCGCCCTACGCTGGTGGCCACATGCGATTGCACCTGGTCCAGAACGAGCCCTTCGCGCCCATGGTGGAGGCCTGGCGAGCGGGGGCGACCGAGGTGACCCCCCTGTCCAGCGAGGAGGCCTACCGGCGGCTGTCGCAGACCTTCAGCACGGTGCTGGCCAACGCCAACCCGCCCTACGGGGTCACCGGTGGGGTGTACGACGTGCTGACGGAGAGCGGGGGACAGATGCTCGGAGTGGTCAACGAGGAGGCCCGCGCCGCCCGCGACGCCTTGGACCACGCCCACGACCTAGAGGCGTACCCGGAGGCCGGGGTGGCTTTCGCGGGCCTGCGGCAGCTGGTGGCGCGGGGGGCGATCGATCCCGCGGACACCGTCCTGGTGCACGTCACCGGGGCGGGGTGGGGCCGCGCGGTGGCCGGGATGAACAAGCGGCCCTACCCCGTGGGGTTGACGACGTCCCCGCGGGACGTGGACGCCGTCTGCCGCGCGGTGGGAGACTATCTGGAACGCGTGGGCTGAGCTCGAGGACCGGGTGGTTCTCCCACGCCAAGGAGATGCGGAGCGGTCATGCGCGAGATCCTGTTGCTCATCGACTACAAGGGGCAGTACTGGTGCCCCCACAAACACGGCTACACCTTCATGGAGCTCGACCGGGTGGGGGAGCACCTCTCCCGCCGCGGGTGGGGGTTGCGGATCCGGCACTTTTCGGAGGTGGACCTGCGCGACCGGGACTACCGGGGCCAGGTGGTGCTCTACCAGTCGTCGCAGGACTTCGGCCTGCACTACAAGAGCTACATCGAGGACGTGGTGCTGGCGCTGCAGATGCGCGGGGCCTACGTGTTGCCGCCCTTCCACCTGCTGCGCGCCCACCACAACAAGGTGTTCATGGAGCTATTGCGCGACCTGTGTCCGGCGCCCCAGGTCAAGAACATCCGCACCCGCCACTTTGGCACCCTCGAGGATCTGGAGCGCCACCTGGACGAGCTCGACTATCCGGTGGTGCTCAAGAGCGCGTACGGGGACTCGGGGCGCGGGGTGGCCCTGGCGCGGGATCGGCACGAGGCGCGCCGGGAGGCGGAGCGGCTCAGCCGGACCCTGCGGTGGGACAACGCCTGGGACAACCTCGAGAAGACGCTGTTCAAGCCGGGCTGGGTGCGCCACTCGAACCACCGCGGCAAGCTCGTGGCGCAGACCTTCGTGCCCGGGCTGGACCGGGACTGGAAGACCATCGTCTTTGGCCACAAGTACTTCGTCTCGGTGCGCCCCACCCGGCCGGATGACTTTCGGGCCAGCGGCAGCCGGGGCGAGCGCACCTACCCCCGGGACCTGCCCGATGGGCTGCTGGATTTTCTGGAGGCGGCGTTCACGCCCTTCCAGGCGCCCTTCGCCTCGGTGGACGTGATGCACGACGGTCAGGACTTCTACCTCGGGGAGATCCAGTTCGTGCGTTTTGGCACCGGCGCCCTGATCCGCAACCCACATCACTTCGAGCGCCAGGGTGGCGCCTGGACGCGGGTGGACGGACGCGCCGAGTGGGAGGAGGAGTTCGCCCACTGCATCGCCGACTACCTGGAGGCGCACCCCGAGCCGGTGGGGCTCGACGCGCCCTGGGGCCCGGTGCTCTCGTGAGCGGCGACGGGCCTCCTGCGGGCGCCGAGCTCGAGCAACTGCGTCGCACCCTGTTCGTGCTGTGGGGCTTTCCGGAGATCACCGAGACCTTCATCCACCGCGAGATGATGTGTCTGGAGGGCTGGGGGGTGCCGGTGCACGTGCTGGCCGGGGTGCCCGTGCGCCGCGCCGACGAGCTGGATCCGCGGCTCGCCGCCATCGTGGCGCGCACCCGGTTCCTGGGCACTAGCGCCCGGTTCGTGCGCCGGGGGTTGGCCTGGGGGGCGCGCCACCCGGCGCGCTACGGCCGGGTGGTCGCCCGCGTGTCGCGCCTGGGGCATCGAGACTCCTGGCGTCGCGGCCGGGCGCTGGCCATGACCCTGGCGGCGGCCTCGGTGGCCGACGAGGTCCGGCGCGCTGGTTTCACCTACCTGCACGCACACTTCGCCCACTACCACACCGAGCTCACCATGGCCCTGGCGTGGCTCACCGGGCTGCCCTTCGGCATCACCGGGCACGCTACGGGCATCTGGAAGGACGGCAACGCCCTGGCCGACAAGCTCGCCAGCGCCCGGGTGTTCCTCACCTGCACCGCCTACAACGCGGAGCACCTCCGGCAGCAGGCGCCCGGCCCGGCCGACGCGGCCAAGGTGCACCTGGTGCATCACGGCATCGATCTGTCCGCCCTGCCCACCCCACCTCCGCTGCCCGACGGCGAGGCCACGCACTGGCTGGCGGTGGGTCGGCTCATCCCCAAAAAGGGGTTCGAGCACCTGGTGGACGCCGTGGCGCAGCTTCGGCAGCGGAGGCGGCGGGTGTCGGTGACGATCTACGGAGAGGGCCCGGAGCGGCAGCGGCTGCAGCGTCGGATCCGTCGCCACGGCCTGGACCGTGAGGTCCGCCTGGGGGGCGTGGTTCCCTTGCGTGAGGTGTGGCAGGCCCTTGGCCGGTCCCACGCCCTGGTGATGCCGTCGGTGCAGGACCGTCACGGCAACATCGACGGGATCCCCAACGTGGTGCTCGAGGCCATGGCCATGGCCCGGCCGGTGGTGGGCAGCGCGCTGTCGGGGATCCCCGAGGTGGTGCATCCCGGGGAGACCGGGTGGCTCGTGCCGCCCGGGGACCCGGCGGCATTGGCCGAGGCCATGGACCGCGTGGGCCGCGATCGCGCCCGCGCCGCGCGGCTGGGCGCGGCGGGCCGCGCCCTGGTGAAGCGGAAGTTCGACCTCGAGCGCAACACCGCCACGCAGGTCCGGCTGCTGGCGGCCGCGGCGCGAGGGGAGGGCGCGTGAGCGGTGGCCACGGAAGCGGCGCCGACGGAAGCGGCGCCGACGGAAGCGGCGCCGACGGAAGCGGCGCCGGCGTGCGCGTTGCCCATGCCGGTCGGCCGCTGAGCCGGATCCCCGCGGTGGCGCACTTCGTGTGGTTCGGCCGGGAGCTGCCCTGGATCTACGGGCTCGCCCTGCGCTCTGCGGCGCTGCGCGGCGAGCTCGAGGAGGTGGTCCTGCACCACGCCGATCCCGTGGCCGACACGCCGGGCTGGCGCCTGGCTCGCCAGACCCCCGGCGTACGGGCGCGTCCGCTGGATCCGCCGGCCCTGCTGTCCCGGGTGGAGCCGGCAGCGCTCGGCGCCGCCCTGGCGGACCTCTACGCGCGGCTACGGGCCCCGGCAGCCCGCGCCAACCTGGTGCGCGCCGCCATCTTGTATCGCGAGGGCGGCGTATACCTGGACACCGACACGGTCACGGTGGCGTCTCTGCGTCCGCTGCTGTGCGCCGACGTGGGCGTGTTCTGCGGCGAGGAGCACCTGTGCCTGCCCGAGTCGCTGGTGCGCTCGCGCCACCCGCTGCGCTGGGCTCGAGCCGGGCTGCTGCTCGCCCTGCGCGACGGGCTCCGGCGGCTCCCCCGGGGGTATCGCTGGTTCCCCGCGGTGGCGCCGCTTTTCGATCGCGCGCCCAACAACGCCGTGCTCGGCGCGGCCCAGGGCCACCCCCTGCTCGCTGCCATGCTGCAGGCCATGGTCCAGATGGATCCGGCGCGCCAGACCGAGCGCTTCGCCCTGGGCACCCACCTGCTCACCGAGCACGTGAGCCGCTACCGGGGCGATGACCTGGTGGTCCACCCGCCCCCCGTGTTTTATCCCCTGGGCCCGGAGATCTCCGAGCACTGGTTCCGCCGCCGCTCCCCGGCGCGGGTGGATCCGGCGTGGGCGCTTTTTCCCGAGACCCGCGTGGTGCACTGGTACGCCTCGGTGCGCACCCGCCCCATCGTGCCCCGGGTGGACGCCGCCTACCTGCGCGAAAACGCCTCGCGTCAGCTCTTCTCGGCCCTGACCTTGCCCCTGCTGGACTGACGCGCCCGCAAGCCGTCGTTTTACAGAAGCGGCCGCTGTCGCGGTCGCCGGGTCAGTCCACCGTGCCGTTGATGTGCAGCAGGGGTTGGTTCCAGGTGGAAGCCGCGGGATCGGCGGCGTTGAAGCTGCTGATCACGTCGCCGTGGCAGATCTGGCACTGGTCGTTGGCCGGGTGGCCGGCGCCCGGCGGGAGGGTGTGACAGGTGGTGCCGCACTGGTCCCAGGTGCCGTCCACCGTGGTCCACACCGGGGTGCGGGACACCGTGCCGCCGGTGTTCGGACCCAGCAGGGTGGTGCCGTGGCAGTAGGTGTCAGCGCAGGTGGTGGCGGTGCGGTCGAAGGCGGGAGACGCGCCGCCGGCGCTGGCCAGGGCTCCCCAGGTGACCTCGGCCGGACCGGGGTCGAGGTGTCCCGGCGCGTCGACCGTGGCGGGCACCACGTGGCAGTCCTGGCATTGCACGTTCCGGTGCCAGTCGCTCGGCGTCAGGTGCGGCTGGTGCGCTCCCACGGTGACGAAGCTCGGATCGGACCGGCCCTCCGTGTCCACGGGGGGCGCGTCGTTGTCGGCGTTGCCGTGGCAGTCGCTGCAGCCGAGGGCCGAGACCTCCACCTGGCCGTTGATGTGGCGCGAGGGGTCGTGGAAGCCGCCGCCCGCGCTCACCACCGCGCCGTGGCAGGTGGCGCAGTCGTGGTTCTGGGGGTGCGGCGCGGCCGGAGGCAAGCCGTGGCAGGTGCCGCAGGCGGCCTGGGAGCCGTCCACCACCGTCCAGACGGGCGTGGTGTTGCTGCCCCCGGCGTCCAGGGTCGAGCCGTGACAGTACACGCTGGCGCAGGTGGCGGCGCCGCGGTCGAAGCGCGGGCTGGCGTCCCCCGTGGTGGCCAGGGCGCCCCAGGTCAGCTCGGCGGGGCCGCCGCCGATGTGACCGGCGGCGTTCACCGCCGCGGGGACCCGGTGACAGTGCTCGCAGCGCAGCTCGGCGTGCCAGTCGCTGGCCCCCAGGTGGGCCTGGTGCGCCCCCACGGTGACCTCGGAGGTGGCGCTGCGGCCCCGGGTGTCCAGCGGCGGGGCGGGGTCGCCACGCTCCGGGTCGCCGTGGCAGTCGGTGCAGCCGAGGCCGAGGGGCTCGCAGTTGGTGTTGCCGTCCGGCTCGGACTCGAAGTCCTCGCAGCCCGGGGTCAGCAGAAGCCCCCCGAGCAGCAGCGCGGCGGTGACGGGAGAGACTCGTGTGCGACGCATGGTCTTTTCGTCCTCTAACGATGACACAAGATGCAGGCGCGTGCGGCCTGCAGGGCGTAGCCCTCGTGGGAGCAGTCGTTCCAGGGCTCCGGTCCGTCGGCGTGGCAGTCGTTGCAGTCGGTGAGCCAGTGGTTCTCTGGCCGCAGCGGTCCGCCGTTGGACCCGTGGCAGCCTCCGCAGCCCGGGATGGTGTAGGCGCCCCCGTGCGTCCCCGCGGCCGAGTGGCACTCGGCGCAGTCGGCGTTTCGCCACCCGAAGTGGGAGCTGTCCAGGGTGGGCACGGCCGGGGAGGGCACCGGCCCCAGGCCGCCGCCGTTGTCTCCATGGCACCCCCCGCACTCCATCGGCACGAGCCCGGCCGGGTGCTTCTCCACGTCGCTGTGACAGCCGTCGCAGGTGCCCGACTCCCACCCGGGGTGCGCAGATCTGAGCTGCGGCGCGCCGTTGGCGCCGTGGCACACGGAGCACTCGCCCACCTCGAAGGTACCGCCGTGGGCGGTGGTGTGGCACAGCGCGCAGTTTGGCCGCTCCCAGCCGACGTGAGTGTCATCCAGCGCCAGCACCACGGTGCCCGGATCTCCGCGTGGGAAGTCCGGGACGTCCGCCTCGCACGCGGGCAGCAGCAAGGCAAAGGGGGTGAGCAACGCCAGCAGCGCCAGCCCGTGCCAGCGAGGCTGGGAGCGGTGGGGCCGCGTGGCTCGGCGCGGGTCCGGCGTAGCCCGCACCGGGGCGCGGTTGGTGGTTTCCGGTGTCGTGTTCAACATGGGGAATAGGATACCGGCTGGTGGAAGGGGGGGCTATCTGGGAAATACCCGGAGAGAGGAGCGCCAGGAGGGGGGGGCTACGGACTGTGGCAGTCGATACATCCGGTCGGTACGTAGGTGCCGTAGCCGGCATGATCTCCGGAGCCCGCACCCGAATGGCGGCTCAGGCCCCGCTCATGAATAAGGTGTCCAGTTCAGGGCGTCGAGGCGCCCGGCTGGCAAG
>CAYFWA010000018.1:23340-25168 GCA_964346625.1 uncultured Myxococcales bacterium | reverse complement strand
ACGCTCCGCGCATCGAGCGCGCCATCGGCGCGGCCGTGGACTTCTGAGCCGGGGCCGGGCGCCGGGCGTCCGAGCCGGGCGCCGGGCATCCGAGCCGGGCGCCGGGCACCCGAGCCGGGCGCCGGGCACCCGAGCCGGGCGCCGGGCATCCGAGCCGGGCGCCGGGCATCCGAGCCGGGCGCCGGGCACCCGAGCCGGGCGCCGGGCACCCGAGCCGGGCGCCGGGCATCCGAGCCGGACCCCCGAGCGAACCCGAAAGCACTCGAGACGACGGAGGACGCGTTGTACGAATTCAAGCTACCGGACCTGGGCGAGGGCATCGCCGAAGCGGAGATCCTCAAGTGGTACGTCGAGCTGGGTGAGCCGGTGGAGGAGGACGCCTCCCTGGTGGAGCTCGAGACCGACAAGGCCGCGGTGACCATCCCGTCGCCGGCCGCGGGCGTGCTGGTGAAACGCGCCGGTGAGGTGGGGGACGTGGTCCAGGTGGGCGATGTGGTGGCGGTCATCGACCCGGGCGCCGACCTGGCGACCGGCACCGAAGCGGAGGCCGAGGCCGAGGCCGAGGCCGAGCCGGGCCAGCCCGGCGCCCCGCGACCGGCGCCCGAGGGGGCCCGAATGCCTCCCAGCGGGAGCCCGTCTCGCGCGCAGTCCCCGGCGGTGCAGGCGCGCGAGGCGGCGGCGGTGGCCGACGCGCCGACCCCACCCGCCGGAGACCCGGCCGCGGCCACGATGCACAATGGCCCCGTGCCCGCGGCGCCGGCCACCCGGCGGCTGGCTCGGGAGCTGGGGGTGGACATCCACCAGGTGCCAGGCACCGGCCCGGGGCAGCGGGTGACCCCCGAGGACGTGCAGCGCTTCGCCGCGGCCGCAGCGCCGCCGCCCTCTCCGAGCCAGACCGCAACGCAAGGGCGGGACACCGCGGGCGCGGCCTCGGAAGCGGGCGCGGCCTCGGAGGCGGACGCGGCCGCGGAAGCGGGCGCGGCCAGCGAGACCGGGGAGGCCCTCGAGCCGAGGGCCCTGCCGGCGCAGGCCGGAGGGGGCCGCGGGGTGGGGATTCCCCTGCTGGAGCTCGAGCCGCTGCCGGACTTCTCGGCGCTCGGCCCGGTGGAGACCGAGCCGCTGCGCTCCATCCGGCGCAAGGTGGCCCGCAAGATGACCCAGGCCAGCCTGCTCATCGCCCAGGTGTCGCACACCGACGAGATCGACGTCACCGAGCTGGACGCGCTGCGGCGCCGCGAGCGCGAAAAGCGCGCCGGCCAACCCGGGGGGCGGCTGACCCTGATGGCCTTCGTGATGAAGGCCGTGGTGGCGGGCCTCAAGCAGTGGCGGATGTTCAACGCCAGCCTGGACCCGTTCAAGGAAGAGCTGATCTACAAGCGCTACTACAACCTCGGCGTGGCGGTGGACAGCCCCAAGGGGCTGCTCGTGCCGGTGATCCGCGACGCGGATCGCAGGTCCGTGCTGGAGCTGGCGGCTGCGGTGGAGGACCTCGCCACGCGCGCGCGTCAGGGCTCGTTGCAGCCCGACGACTTCCGCGGGGGGACCTTCACCGTCTCCAACATCGGCAACCTGGGGGGCTTTTCTCCCAACCCCATCGTCAACTACCCCGAGGTGGCGCTGCTGGGCATGGGCCGGGCCGAGCAAAAGCCCGTGGTGGCAGATGGCGAGATCACCGTGCGTACCCGGCTGCCCGTGGCGCTTTCCTTTGATCACCGCATCGCCGATGGCGGAGAGGCGGCCCGGTTCGTCAACGATCTCAAGCGCCGGCTCGCCGACCCGGTGGCCCTGCTGGTGGAGACGTGAGGCGCGGTCCGGAGCCGCGCAGACA
>CAYFWA010000018.1:3663-23240 GCA_964346625.1 uncultured Myxococcales bacterium | reverse complement strand
GCAGCCGCGCAGACAGCAGCCGCGCAGACAGCAGCCGCGCAGACAGCAGCCGCGCAGACAGCAGCCGCGCGCACAGGAGCATGCAGCATGGTGATGGGCACCCTGACCATGGAGACCCAGGTGGTGGTGATCGGCGGCGGACCCGGCGGTTACGTGGCCGCGATCCGGGCCGCCGATCTGGGCAAGCAGGTCATCCTGGTGGAGGAGCGCGAGCAGCTCGGGGGGGTGTGCCTCATCGAGGGCTGCATCCCGTCCAAGACCCTGATTCACGCCGTGGACGTGATGCACCAGGCCCGCGACGCCGAGCGCTTTGGCATCTCCATCGAAGGGACGAGCGTGGACGTGGACCGGTTGCGCGAGTTCACCGCGGAGGTGGTGGGGGGGCTCACCACCGGGGTGGCCGGTCTTTTGAAGCGACGGGGCGTGGAGGTGGTGCGCGGCCGCGGACGCTTCGCCGGCCCGGGGTTGCTGGACGTGGAGGGCGGACCCTCCATCGAGTTCGAGGACGCCATCATCGCCACGGGCTCGCGGCCCAAGCGGCTGCCGGTGGCCGGGGATCTGGCGCTGTGGGATTCTGCCGACGCGTTGGCCCTGCCCGAGGTGCCCGAGCACCTGGTGGTGGTGGGCGGCGGCTACATCGGCCTGGAGCTCGGCCTGGTCTACCACGGGCTCGGCAGCGAGGTCACGGTGGTGGAGTTCATGCCCGAGCTGCTGGTGGGGGCCGATCCGGACCTGGTGGCGCCGGTGCTCGAGCGATGCGAAAAGGAGCTCTCGGCCATCCTGACCGACACCCGGGTGACCGCGGTGCAGGCGGCTTCCGGCGGGGGCTACGAGGTGACCCTCGAGCCCGGCGGTGCGCAGGGGGGCGCGCAGGAGCCCACCCGCCTGCATGCCAACCGCGTGCTGGTGTCCATCGGGCGGGAGCCCAACACCGACGCGCTGGGGCTCGACACCCTGGGCCTCGCGCCCGACGCGCAGGGCCGCATCGCCACCGACGAGCAGTGCCGCACCGCGGCAGCGCACGTCTACGCCATCGGCGACGTGGCCCCGGGTCCCATGCTCGCCCACAAAGCCTCGCGCGAGGCCAAGGTGGCCGCCGAGGTCATCGCCGAGCACCACAGCGCCTTCGACAACCGCGCCATCCCCGCCGTGGTCTACACCTCCCCCGAGATCGCCTGGGCGGGCCTCACCGAGCGCGAGGCCGAGCAGCAGGGTCGGCCGGTGACGGTGGGCACCTTTCCCCTGCGGGCGCTGGGCCGCGCCCGGACCCTGGGACGAACCGAAGGGCTGGTCAAGATCATCGCGGATCCGCAGACCCAGCTCGTGCTCGGTGTGGGCATGGTGGGCCCCCAGGCCTCCGACCTCATCGCCGAGGGCACCCTGGCCATCGAGATGGGGGCCACGCTGGAAGACCTGATGGTCACCATCCACCCCCACCCCACGCTGTCCGAGGCGGTGATGGAGGCCGCCGAGGTCACCGCCGGCCAGCCCGTGCACCTGCCGCCGAAGCAGCCACCTCGCTGATTTTTGCTTGGGTCCCAGGGCTGCCCTGGAGAAGCGGGCCGGGGCGGGACGAGCAAGCGAGCGGGTTGGGCAAGCGGCCCTGGAACATCCTTTGCATATCTTTTGCGCGTCTCGAGAATATTCATCCCGGTGTCGCACCCGCGGAGGCGGGAATCCCCAAGCATCTAGCCGTGACTCCCGGGACATCTTTGGGGAAAAGGAGCAAAGCAACATGTTCATGCGGATCATCCGACAGAGGCGCGAACCCATCGCAGACGAATCGAGGTCGAGACGCAGAAGACCCCTCCGCGTCGCGCTAGCCCTTAGGAGGCTGGTCAAAATAAGGTGTGCAAGTCAGGGCGTCGAGGCGCCCGGCCCGCAAGGAGCGAGGAGGGCGAATATTGGTGGATATTTAACCGACGAGCGACGCCGCGGGCAGGGATGGATCGGCGTCCCGACTGCACAGATTATTTTGACCAGCCTCCTTACCGCAGCGCTGGCCCTCGGCGGGCTCGCGAGCTGCGACAAGGGAGGGGACAAGAGCAAAAAGGGCGAAGAGGACGAGAAGGCGGCCAAGGCGTGGATGACCGCGGAGCTCAGCACCCGGCAGGACCAGGTGGGGGACGTAAAGTACAGCATCGATCTGCCTCCCGGCGTGAAGACCAAGTCCACGGCCAACAAGCTGATGTCCTACTGGATGGCCAAGGGACGCTGGGCCGGCGTCACCGGACCCACCTTCCGCGTCGTGAAGGAGGGGCGCCTGCCAGCGTCGGCCGACGAGCTGGCCGAGCAGATCCAGGTGAGCCCCAACGTGAAGGCCATCAAGAAACAGAAGATGAAAAACGGCTACATGGTGGTCTACCGCAGCCGCAGCGGCGGGAGCGTGCGCGTGGTGCTGGTCAAGGGCCAGGGGGACAAGGTGCTGCGCTGCAACGCCCTGTACGTGCAGACCACCAAGCCCCGGGCCATGAAGTCGGCCCAGGCGCAGCTCATCAACGTCTGCAACAGTCTTAAGATCCACTGACTCGAGTTTCGCCCTTCTGTCCTGCTGCGAACGGCCGAAATCGCCCACGACTGCGTGAGCTCGCTTCGCTCGCGGGTCTGGGCTGGATCATTCCAGCGAGCTGGAATGATCCAGCCACCAGCGGCTCGGCGTATTTTTTGCTCAACGTACTACAGTACGCCTCCGCAAAAATCCACCTCGCGCCTTGTCGTGAACGATTTCTGCTCGTTCTCGCGACGAAAAAAAGGGCAAAACTCGAGTCTGAGGGCGCTCGGTGGACAGCCGCGTCCCACCAGCGAATCGGCGATGGGTCAGCGGTGACCCGTTCTCACGGAGCGTGACTTCCTGTCTCGTCGGGGGAGCCGATCCGAGCCCCGCCGTCTCCGCCGCCCGCGCCCGACGGCGCCTCGCGCTGGAGCCCGGGCCGACGAGGCGGGCACCAGCGCTTTGCGTACGCCAGCGCCCGCGGTAGGCTCTGCCGTGAATGCGCATCGAAGACGACCGCGCGGCCGGGATCGGCCGCTACGAAGTGGACGAGGATCTCCTCGCCTCGGTGCGCGCCACCGGCCGCGCCCGCGTCAGGGTGTACCCCGCGACGCGGACCGTGGTGGTGCTCGGCCGCGGCAGCCGCCTCCACATCGAGTGTCACGCCGCGGCCTGCCGGGCCGACGGCGTGCCCGTGCTGCGCCGCCGGGGGGGCGGCTGCGCCGTGGTGCTCGATCCTGGCAACGTGGTGGTGTCCGCGGCCACGCCGGCGCCGGGGCTGGGCCATGTGCGGCGCCTGTTCGACGCGTTCTCGCAGTGGGTGATCGATGGCCTGGGCCGCGTCGGCGTGGCCGGGATCGAGCGGCGCGACGTGTGCGACCTGTGCCGGCAAGACCGCAAGGTGGGCGGCGCAGCGCTCTACCGCGCCAAGGACCTGGTGTTCTACTCCACCACGTTGCTGGTGGACCCCGACGTGGAACTCATGGACCGTTACCTGCCGCATCCGCCCCGGGAGCCGCGCTACCGCGCCGGACGCCCGCACGCGGACTTCGTGACCCGCATCACCGCGGACCCCGGGCTGCGGGATCCGAAGACGCTGGCCGCGGCGCTGGCGGGCCAGCTCGCCCCCCTGGAAACCGGCCCCCCACCGCCATGGTGATTCCGCCGCACGAACGCCGCGAGGAAACCACACCATGAATCCCTTGTATCCCTACGGACGCTCCCTGGCCCTGCTCACCGACCAGTACCAGCTCACCATGGCCTACGGCTACTGGAAGCTCGGCCGGGCCGACAACGAGGCGGTGTTCCACCTGACCTATCGATCACCCCCGTTCGACGGACGGTTCGTGGTCGCCGCCGGGTCAATCCGCCGGGCTAGTCCGCCTTGGAGATGCACTCCATGAACTTGGCGCAGCCCGACTCCGCGATGCACTCCTTGGCCGCCTGCTTGCGGGCGTCGGACTTCTTGCACGCCTCGATCTGCTGCGCCTTGTGCTTGGACATCTTCTTTTTGAGCTCGTCGGATTTGGCCCCGACGCACTCGATCATCTTGTCCACGGCCTTCTCGCAGGGATCTCCGCAGCCGGCGACGGCCGCGCCGCCGACTCCCACGGAAAGCGCCCACAGGGCGATGACGATGTATCGCATGCTTCGCTCCTTGGTGGGCTCACCGCGAGCCGGGTCGCCGGCCCGCCGAGCCCCCTGTGGGCGACAGCCTACGTGACCTGGGGGCGCGCGCAAGGACAACTTCGGGAGGAAGTCCCATCCCCCCTCGCCCCGAAAAAGCGCGGTTTTTCGGCGCTCACCCCCAATCGCCGGCGCTGCGCGCCCGCTGCAGGGAAACGCGCGACCGCGCCCCTTCGATGCGCCCGGTCCCACGGCGGTCCGCGGCAAAATCACCGGCCCTTTTTGCCCTTCGACAGATACAGCTCCGTGATCACGGCGGTTCGCTGCGGGATCACCGGCGCTTTTTGCGCTTTGACAGATACAGCTCCGTGATCGTGCCCCCGTGGGCCTCGGCTGCCAGCGACACCGTCTCGCTCAGCGTGGGGTGCGGGTGGATCGTGAGAGCGAGGTCCTCTCCGTCCACGCCGAGCTCTAGGGCCAGGGCGAGCTCGGCGATGAGCTCGCCGGCGTGGGGGCCCACCAGGCCGCCACCGAGCAGCCGGCCGCTTTCGGGATCGAACAGCAGCTTGGTCTGGCCCTCGGTGCGGCCGAGGCCCACGGCGCGTCCGCTGGCGGCCCAGGGAAACCGCCCCACCTCCAGCTTTCGGTCCTCGGCCCGCGCCTGGGACTCCGTCAGCCCCACCCAGGCGACCTCGGGATCGGTGTAGGCCACCGACGGGATGACCCGCGCGTCGTTGTGTGCGCGGCGCCCGGCCGCCGCCTCGGCGGCGACCTTCCCCTCGTGGCTGGCCTTGTGCGCCAGCATGGGCTCGCCCACGATGTCGCCCACGGCGAAGATGTGCTCCACGTTGGTGCGCTGCTGACCATCCACCGGGATGAAGCCGCGCTCGGTGACCTCCACGCCAGCCCGAGCGGCCTCCAGCCGGTCCCCGTTGGGCTTACGCCCGATCGACACCAGCACGCGCGCGTAGCGGCCGGGCTCCGGGGCGTTTTCGCCCTCGAAGGACACCACGAGCCCTTCCTCCTCGGCCTCGACCTCGGCGACGCCCGTCTCGAGCAGGATGCGGGCCCCACGCTTTTCCAGCCGCTTGCGCAGGGGCTTGACCAGATCCGGGTCGGCGGTCGGCATCAACCGCTCGGTGAGCTCCACCACGGTGACCTCCGTGCCGAGGCCCTGGTAGAGGGTGGCCATCTCCAGGCCGATGATCCCGCCCCCCACCACCAGCAACGAGGCCGGGATCTCCTGGAGCTCCAGGGCCGCGGTGCTGTCCATGATGCGCGGGTCGTCCGGTGGCACGTTCGGGAGGCGGGTCGGGCGGGAGCCTGCGGCGATGATGGCCCGGTCGAAGGGCAGCTCCGCGGCCCCCTCCGGTCCGTCCACCGACAGCCGGTGGGCGTCTGCGAAGGTGGCGCTCCCCTGTACGACCCGGACCTTCCTGCGCTTGGCGAGCTGGCTCAGACCCCGGGTGAGGGTGCCCACGGTCTTTTTCGTGGCGGCGCGCAGCGCCTCGGGATCCACCACCGGCGACTCGAAGGTCACGCCCTTTTCCGACAGCGCCGCGGCCTGGGTCATCACGTCGGCCACGTGCAAAAGCTCCTTGGAGGGAATGCAGCCCACGTTGAGACAGACCCCACCGAGGTCCGGGTAGCGCTCCACCAGCACCGTGTCCAGGCCCAGATCGGCGGCGCGAAACGCCGCCGTGTAGCCGCCCGGCCCGGCGCCGAGCACCACGAGCTCGGCCCGGGGTAGCTCCTTGGTCTTTGGCATGCTCTGCTCTCTTTCGAGTGTGATTCCGGTTCCGATTCCGATTCCGATTCCGGTTCCGATTCCGATTCCGGTTCCGATTCCGGTTCCGATTCCGATTCCGATTCCGATTCCGGTTCCGGTTCCGGTTCCGATTCCGGTTCCGATTCCGATTCCGATTCCGATTCCGATTCCGATTCCGATTCCGATTCCGATTCCACGCGGGAGGGCCGGTTCGCCGCGCCCGCCCGAAGACCCGGGTGTCCGGCAAGGCCACCGATCACAGCAGCAACTGCCGCAGATCCCCCAGGATCTCGCCCAGCCGCGTGGTGAACCGCGCCGCGGCGGCGCCGTCGATGACGCGGTGATCGTAGGACAGCGACAGGGGCAGCACCTGGCGGGGCTCGAAGGTCTCTCCATTGTAGCGCGGCTGCACCTGCGTGCGCGACAGGCCGAGCATGGCCACCTCGGGAGCGCTCACGATGGGCGTGAAAGACGTGCCCCCGATGCCTCCGAGGTTGGAGATGGAGAAGCTGGCGCCCTCGAGATCCTCGGGCTTGATCTTGCGCTTTCGGGTGCGCTCGGCCAGCTCGGCCAGCCGCCGCGCCGTCTCCAGGATCCCGAGCTGATCCGCGTCGCGCAGCACGGGCATGATGAGCCCGTGGGGCGTGTCCACGGCGATACCGATGTGGTAGTAGCGCTTGAGAACCAGCTCCCGCCCATCCGCAGACAGGGAGCTCGCGAACCGGGGCATCTCCTGCAGCACGCGCACCGCCGCCTGCACCACGAAGGCCAGCGGGGTGAGCTTGTAGCCCTCGTCCTCTGCCTTCTTTTTGTGTTGCGCACGGAAGGCCAGCAGCTCGGTGACGTCCGCCTCGTCGTGCTGGGTGACGTGGGGCACGTTGAGCCAGGCCCGCCGCACGTGGCGTGCCCCCACGCGGTTGATCTTGGACAGGGGCTCGGTCTCCACCGGCCCGAACTTGGAAAAGTCCACCGCGGGCACCGCCGGGAGCCCCTGTGCGCCCTTTGCGCCATCGCCGGCCCCGCCCTCATCCGTCGAAGACAGCCGCCGCTTGACGTGCTGCTTGAGGTTTTTCTCGGTGATACGCCCCTTGCGACCGGAGCCCTCCACCCGGCCCAGATCCGCGCCGAGCTCCCGCGCGAGCTTGCGCACGGACGGACTGGCGTGGGCCTGGCGGAAGGCCTCCTCGTCCACGGTCTCGTCGGCTTTCTTCCTTTCGGCCTCCTCTTGCTCAGCCTCCGCCTCCTCTTGCTCAGCCTCCGCCTCCTCTTGCTCAGCCTCCGCCTCCTCGGCCTGCTCGGCCTCCGCCTGCTCGGCCTCCGCCTGCTCGGCCTCCTCTCTCTCCTCTCCCTCGGCCTCCTCTTGCTTGTCCTCCTCGGCCTTTTTCTGCTCGGCCTCTCCTTCCTCGGCTTCCTTTTCGGCCTCCTGCTCTTCGGACGGCTCTTCGCCGCCCTCTTCACCGGCCGGCTCCAGATCCACCACCGGGTCGCCCTCGGAGACCTGGTCTCCGACCTTCACGTGTACCTCGGTGACCCGACCCGCCTTGGGGGCGGGCACGTCCATGGATGCCTTGTCGCTCTCCAGGGTAATGAGAGGATCCTCGGGTTGGACCTCGTCGCCGGAAGACACCAGCACCTCGATCACCTCGACGTCCTCGAAGTCCCCGATGTCGGGGACGCGGATGGTCTCGCTGCTCGCCATATCGTGCTCCTGGATGCTACTTGCTGGACTGCTAGACGCGCCAGGGCGCCTCAGCGTCCGGGTCGATCTCGTATTTTTTCAGGGCGTCCGTGACGCGTTGGGGATCGAGGTGTCCCTGATCGCTCAGCGCGTACAGCGCCGCCACGGCGATGTGGTGACGGTCCACCTCGAAGAAGCGCCGCAGGGCCTCCCGGGTGTCGGACCGCCCGAAGCCGTCGGTGCCCAGCGTGAGGTAGGGCCGATCCACGGCCAGCCGGATCTGCTCCGGGTACGCCCGGACGTAGTCGGTGGCGGCCACCACGGGCCCCGGCCGCTCGGCGAGCTGGCGCTCCACCCAGCTCCGGCGCAGCTCCTGCTCCGGGTGCAGCCGGTTGTGGCGGACGGTGTCCTGTGCGTCGCGGGCGAGCTCGTTGAAGCTCGTGGCGCTCCAGACGTCGGCAGCCACGCCGTGGTTGGACTCGAGCAGCTCGGCGGCCGCCAACACCTCCCGCAGGATGGCGCCGGAGCCGAGAAGCTGCACGCGCCGCTCAAGCTCGGGCGGGCCCTCCCGCAGCAGGTACAGCCCCCGGACGATGCCCTCCGCAGCGCCCTCGGGCAGCGGGTCGTGGGCGTAGTTTTCGTTGGTGACCGTGAGGTAGTAGAACTCGTCTCGATCCTCGGCGTACATCCGGCGCAGCCCGTGGTGCAGGATCACCCCCAGCTCATAGGCATAGGTCGGATCGTAACTGCGGCAGGTGGGCACGGTGGAGGCCACGAGCTGGCTCTGCCCATCCTCGTGCTGCAGGCCCTCTCCGTTGAGCGTGGTGCGCCCCGAGGTGGCCCCCACCAGGAACCCACGCGTCCGCATGTCAGCCGCCGCCCAGATCAGATCCCCGATCCGCTGAAACCCGAACATGGAGTAGAAGATGTAAAAGGGGATCATGGCCTCGCCGTGGTGCACGTGGGCGCTGCCCGCCGCCGCCCAGGAGGAGAAGGCCCCGGCCTCGGTGATGCCCTCCTGCAGAATCTGTCCGTCGGCGGCCTCCTTGTAGAAGGCGAGCTGGCCCACGTCCTGGGGCTCGTACTGCTGGCCGAAGGGCGCGTAGATGGACACCTGGCGAAACATGCCCTCCATGCCGAAGGTCCGGGCCTCATCGGCCACGATGGGCACCACCCGCTGGCCCACCTCCTCGTCTTTGGTCAGGGCCGTCAGCGCCCGGACGCAGGCCATGGTGGTGGAGATCTCCCGGCCGCGGGAGCCCTCGGTGAGCCGCTTGAACACCTCGAGGTCCGGTACCGGCAGCTTCACCTCCACCGGGCGCCGGCTGGGCACGCTACCGCCGAGCTTCTCGCGCTGCTTTTTGAGATATCGGACCTCCAGGCTGTCGTCCGGGGGACGATAGTAGGCCGCCTGGCGGGCGTCCTCGTCCGACAGCGGCAGGTCGAACCGATCCCGGAAGGCCAAACGCTGCTCCTCGTCGAGCTTCTTTTGCTGGTGGGCGATGTTCTGGGCCTCCCCCGCTCTGCCCAGACCGTAGCCCTTCACGGTCTTGGCCAGGATCACCGTCGGCTGGCCCAGGTGGCGGGTGGCGGCGTGATAGGCCGCGTAGACCTTCTGCGGGTCGTGCCCCCCGCGCTTGAGGCGCCAGATGTCCTCGTCCGACAGGTCGGCCACCAGGCGGGCGAGCTTCGGGTCCTTGCCGAAGAAGTGCTCACGGATGTAGCCGCCGTCGCGGGCCTTGTAGGTCTGGTAGTCGCCGTCGAGGGCCTCCATCATGCGCCGTCGCAGTCGGCCCTCGTGGTCCCGGGCCAGCAGGGGATCCCAGGCCGCGCCCCAGATCACCTTGATCACGTTCCAACCGGCGCCGCGAAACAGCGACTCGAGCTCCTGGATGATCTTGCCGTTGCCGCGCACCGGCCCGTCGAGCCGCTGCAGGTTGCAGTTCACCACGAAGATGAGGTTGTCCAGCCGCTCGCGCGCCGCCACGGTGAGCGCGCCGGTGGACTCGGGCTCGTCCATCTCCCCGTCGCCGAGAAATGCCCAGACCTTGCGGTCTCCGCCCGGAGCCAGCCCCCGGTGCTCCAGGTAGCGCATGAAACGGGCCTGGTAGATGGCCATGATGGGGCTCAGGCCCATGGACACGGTGGGCAGCGACCAGAACTCCGGCATCAACCAGGGGTGGGGATAGGAGGACAAACCTGGCGTGGCCACCTCCTGTCGGAAGTTGTCGAGGTCGTCCTCGGAGAGTCGTCCCTCCAGAAAGGCGTGGGCGTAGATCCCCGGCGAGGCGTGCCCCTGGAAAAACACCAGATCCCCGGGTTGCGACTCGTTGGGCGCGCGAAAAAAATAGTTCAACCCGATTTCGAAGAGGGTGGCCGAGGACATGTAGGTGGCGATGTGCCCCCCCAGCCCGGCGTGGGCCTGGTTGGCACGCACCACCATGGCCATGGCGTTCCACCGGATCAGGCTCTTGATGCGCCGCTCCAACACGCCGTTTCCCGGCCGTTGGGCCTCACACTCGGGCGCGATGGTGTTGACGTAGGAGGTCTGCAGCGACGCGCTCGGCTCGGCGTCGAAGCGCTGGGCCTCCTCGTGGAGCTGGTGCAGCAAAAATCGCACCCGCTCGGGGCCCTCCACCCGGGCCACCGCGCGCAGGGCGTCGCGCCACTCGCGGGTCTCCTCGGGCTCCACGTCGCGGGTCTGCTCCCGGGCGCCGGATCGCTGCACCTGGTCCTTTGCCTTGTCGTCGCTCATGTCCGTGGGCCCTCCGAAGTCGCTGAGAAGGGACACAATGATCCCGTTTGATTGGATCTCGTTGGACCAACATGCGCATGATTGGAGACCGCGCCACCCACGAATCCGCTGGTGCCGGGAGGGCGGCTCGGTGGGGGAAAAACGCCCGGCGGGAGGGACGATGGCGGAAGGGGCCGGGGCGCGGCGACGGGCGCTCAGCCGGACGCCAGCGCGGCCTCCACGTCGGTCGGAGCCTTGGGGATGGGCGGGCCCAGCACCCGCGCGCCCGTGTCGGTGATCAGCAGATCGTCCTCGATCCGCACGCCGCCGAAGCCGTGGTAGGCCTCCAGCGCGTCATAGTCGATGAAGTCGGCGTGCCGACCCTCGGCGCGCCAGCGATCCATGAGCGCTGGCACGAAGTAGACCCCCGGCTCCACCGTGATCACGAAGCCCGGCTCGAGCTGGCGGGCCAGGCGCAGGGCGTTGAGGCCGAACTGCGAAGAGCGCTGCTCGCCTTCGGCGTAGCCCACCGCGTCGCCCAGGTCCTCCATGTCGTGGACGTCCACGCCCATCATGTGCCCGAGGCCGTGCACGAAAAACAGCGCGTGGGCCCCGGCGGCCACCGCCTCGTCCACATCCCCGCGCATCAGGCCCACGTCCTTGAGCCCGCTGGCGATGGTACGCGCGGCGATCAGGTGCAGCTCCCGGTTCGTCTTGCGCGGCGAGGCCGCTTCGATGGCGGCGAGCTGGGTGGCCAGCACCACCTCGTAGATGGCCCTCTGCCGCTCGTCGAACCGGCCCGAGACGGGGAAGGTGCGCGTGATGTCGGAGGCGTAGTAGTGGGGCGACTCGGTGCCCGAGTCGATGAGCAGCAAGTCCCCGGCCTGCATCGTGTTGTGATGGGTCACGTTGTGCAGCACCTCGCCCCGGACGCTCACGATGGGCTTGAAGGACTGCGCCCGGTCGTGCGACAGGGCCACGCCCTGCATGGCGCCGGCCACCTGGTGCTCCTTGACCCCGGGGGCGATGAGCGCCGTGGCGGCCTCGTACATCTGCTTGGAGATCCCGAGGGCTTCTTCGATCTGGGCCACCTCGGCCTCGGTCTTGATGGAGCGCTGGGCCACCACCGCCTTGACGAAGGCCGCCGAGGCGCGCTCGGCCACCGTCGCCGGCGGCCCGCCCATGAGCTCGGCGAGCCACAGGGTCCGGTCCGCGCGGTAGGGTGGCAGATAGTGGATGTCCACCCCCTTTTCGCCGAGCGCATCGAGCTGGGTGGGCAGCTCGGCGAGAGGAGCGCAGTGGGGAATACCCGCCTCCCGGGCGTGGTCTTCGAGCACGGGATGAGGACCGTGCCAGATGAGATCGTCCGGATCCTCGGGCGGACCGAAGAGCCACTGCTTCCCGTCGGGATGGATCAACGCGGCGAAGCCGGGAAGGTCCGTGCCCACGTAGTACAGAAAATGCGAGTCCTGGCGAAACGGATAGACGTTGGCCAGGTAGTTGCGGGGAGTGTCTTGTTGTCCGAGCAATAGCAGCGCGCCGTCGGGGACCAGGGCGCGCAGCCGCTCGCGTCGTTTCTTGCGGGTCTCGGTGTCCATGATGTCGCTCGCTCCTTGCCGGTGTTCGCGTGTGGGGACTATAGCGCACGAGGCCGACCATTCGAATGGAGGACTCTCGGGGATCGAATGGCCGACTCTCGAGAAGCCATGCAGATCGGGGATCGCAGGAATCTGAAACTGTAGCTTGGAATACACGAAGCTCGTATTTAGGCAACGTGTTGAAATTTAAAGACTAACCTTGTGGCCTGGTCGAGTTGTCCACAGCCTTGATCACAGGTCTATGAATAACTTCAGTGACTTGAGTGACTGTACACCTGTTCCGTGTGAAAAAACTTCCGGATCGGCCCGAGATCACCTCCGGATCGCCTGGTGAAAATTTTTACTTCACTGTAATTTTACATTTATCATGATTCCAACGGGTTACCCTCCGGAGCCTGCTCTCTGGCCCCCTTGCACATCAGAGACCGACGTACCGCTCCCCGGGGGGCCGGTGTAAACTGACGAGGTAGGGTGATGCTCATCGGCTGAGATGAGGCCCGAAGAGCGCTCTACGAAAATGAAAGGAGGACCCCCGAAGCGAACCGAAGAATTGACACCGAGCCCACGAAACCACCGATTCTTTCCCTGCGCCTCACCGCGGGCCCGCTGGGCTCGGGGCGTGGGAGTAGACGTCGATTCCTTCGCGGACTTCTTTGCCACGGAGCCGCGGTGTGTCCCCCCCGTTGTCGACGTCTACTTCGACGGTCCGAGCCCAGCCCACGCCGCCGCGATCACGCAGCGCGCCCCCCCGGATACGCGCCGCGGTCGCGGTCCTCATCGCGCCATGACCCTCATCGCCGACATCCATCGCAACGCCCTGGACGACGGACCCGGCATCCGCACCGTGGTGTTTTTCAAGGACTGCAATCTGCGCTGCCGGGACGTGATGCGGGCGGCCGGCCTGGAGGTGGTATAAACGCAGGATGCTTCGGCGAACGCTTCTTCTCCCCGACTGCCCGCGGCCGCCGGCCGCGCCCCGGCCCCGGCTCGCCCGCTGGCTGGCCCCGCCTGGCCCGCCCGACTCCCGGCTACTGGTCCACGGCGATCCGGCCACCGCGGCGGTGCTGGCGGTGCCAGGGCGCTACTGCGTGAGCTATCTCATTTTGGGGCCGGGCTCGGTCTGCGTGGTGGACTGCGGATCGGCGGCCGACACGTCGCGGATCCTGGCTGCGCTGCACGCCCTGGGGCGCCCGCGGTCCCAGCTCCGGTTCGTGCTGCCCACCCACCTGCACTTCGATCACATCCTGGGCGCAGATCCCCTCGCCCTGCGGCTCGGGGTGCCCCTGGCCCTCGGCCGGCTCGCCGCCGAGCTCGTGCGCACCGGCCGCAAGCCGCGGTTTCCCCGCGGCCTTTTGACCCTGCGCGCGCTGCCCACCTGGCCCATGCAGGGCCTGCCGGTGTTTCCCCGGCGCGACTGGGGCTCGCTGGACTTCGGCTTTCCCTGGGGAAAAAACGCTTTCCGCGCCCCCCTCGCCCATGTTTTCTCCGATGGCGACGCCCTGCCCGGCTTCCCCGGCTGGAGCGTGCTCGAGACCCCGGGCCACGCCGACGACGCGCTCTGTTTGCACCATGAAGCGGCCGGTTGGCTCGTGGCCGGCGATACCCTGCGCAACTTCCTGGGCGGCGAGTGGAACCCCTTGCTGGTGGACGCCGAGGCCTACGCCCGCACTCGCGCCCGCCTGGCCGCCCTTTCGATCCACGAGGTGCTGCCCGGTCACGGACCGGTGTTTTCCGCCCCAGCCGGCGGCCTCGCCCCCCTCCCCCTGCGACCCTGGTGGCAGCCGTGAACAGCGCGGAAACGATCTGGGCTGGACCCGGGCGGCCCTCTCGTTCAATAATGTAGCTGGTACGTTGTATGTTCACGTCGCGTGAGATGTGGCGGCGCCAATCGATGTGATCCGAGGCGTCGCCCGCGGTTCGAGGAGGCTTGCAGATGAAACGGTTCGGTTTTGGGATCATGGCCCGGCAGGGCCTGGTGGGCGCGGTGGGCGCGGTGGGCGCGGTGGGCGCGGTGGGCCTGATGAGCGCGCTGCTGCTCGGCGTGGGCCTGGGCGCGGGCGTGGGGACCCTGGCGGGCTGCGGTCCGGTTGGCTCCTCGGTGAACAACACCACGGGCAACCAGAACCAGAACACCAACTGGAACCAAAACACCAACTACAACCCGGTGGACGCGGGCCCCGTGGGAGGCCTGGTGACCTTCCGGGGCACGGTGTGGAGCCCCGGCGCCGACCAAGCCGCCACCCTGGAGCACAACCGCTTCCCCATCCCGGGCGCGGCGGTGATTGCCTATCCCCAGCCTCCCGAGGAGCTCCCCGAGGGCATGTACTGCAACGAGTGCGTGGATATCCCCTCCAACGTGGCGAGCACCTTCACCGAGATCGACGGCTCCTTCGAGCTGAAGCTGGTGCCTGCCCAGACCTACCACCTGACCATCCAAAAGGGGCAGTTCCGCCGGGTGCGCCAGATCACCGTGCCCGACATGCCCAACGAGGTCTGGTCCATGGATTCCGTTGAGGGCCAGCCGCGCCCCGAGGAGCTGTCGTTCCCCAATGCCACCAACCTCTCGGTCGGGGACAACGTCCCCAAGATCGCCGTGGTAAACGCCAACTTCGAGGACATGGATCTGATGTTCAACGCCATGGGCATGACCTACGACGGCCTGGACGTGGTGGAGGTGAGCCCCTCCATCGTCAACGACCGCTCCCAGCTCGACCAATACAACATCGTGATCGTGCCCTGTGGCGAGAACTGGCCCGGCGGTGACGGTGACGTGCTCAAGCAGTGGGTCTACGACGGCGGCAAGCTCTACGTGGACGACTTCAACTACGACTTCGTGGAGATCCCCTGGCCGGAGTTTTTGTCGTGGTATGTTGAGGACGGAGGCTTCTCCGGCAACACCACCGGTGAATGCGGCAACGCCTCCAACCCCACCGACGGCTCGGGAAGCTGCAACAACTGGGGCTCCTACGACTTCAACGGCGACCCCGGGGACCCCGACTTCGCCGACTGGCTGGCTCTGCCCGAGGTGAACCGCGGCGCGGGGATCTTCCTGGAGGCCGCCTGGGACTACATCTACGCGCTGGGCGAGGGCATCGTGGGCGAGGACGACGAGTGCATCGGCAACTGCGGGCCCAACGGTGAGGTGTACATGGAGCCCAAGGTGTGGATGTACAACAACGACAGCGTGCCCTTCGGCAGCCACAAACCGGCGACGGTGTCGTGGCCCTACTACTGCGGCAAGGTGCTCTACACCGTCTATCACACCCACAGCGGCTGGGAGGAGCCCTACGAGCTGCTTTTGCAGGAAAAGATCATGATGTACCTGATCATGGAGATCCAGACCTGCAGCACGGGCCCCATCGTCGAGTAATCGTCGAGTAATCGTCGAGTAATCGTCGAGTAATCGTCGAGTAGTCGTCGAGTAGTGACCGAACGCCGCCGTTTTCGTTTTTGCGAGCGCTGACCTCATCCGCATCCGCTGCCTTTTTTTCGCGACGCGCCGCGGCCCGCCGCCGCCGCGAACCGCTCTCCCCACACCCGAGAAAACACCATGTGGTCTACCCCCCGGTTGCTCCTGATCGCCTTGCTGCCTGCTCACCTCATCGGCCTGGCCGCCCTCGGTGGCTGCGGCGACGATGACGCCCCCGCCCCCGTGCAGGAGGCCCTGGGGGGCCTCACCGTGCGGGTCACGCCCAAGCCCGCCCGCATCGAGGTGCTGGCCCCCGACGGCACCGTGCTGTTCGACGGCCTGCCCGGCGGCGCGGTGGAGCCGGGGGCCGCGCCCCACGTGGCCGCGGCCATGCGCCGCACCGAGGCGAGCTTCGAGTTTCTGGTGGGCGCCTTCTGGATCGAGGACGAGCAACCCGAGGACGTGCCCTGGACCGGGGTGACCCGCCTGGCCGACGTCCGCCGGGAGGGTCCGAGCGTGCTGTTTTCCCTGCGGGGCGCCGGCGGCGCAGAGCTGGGCGAGGGGAGCATCACCGAGGTGGGCCCCGGAGAGCTGGAGATCACCTTCAGCGCCGCAGACCCCGGCCGGGGCAACGACGCGGGGGGCAGCGGCCCCAACCGCCTGTCGGTGGGGTTTTCCTGCGCCCCGGACGAGCACTTTTTGGGTCTGGGCGGCCAGAGCTGGGACGTGAATCACCGGGGCCAGACCGTGCCCATCTGGGTGCAGGAGGACGGCATCTCCAAGGAGGCCGACGACGACCGGCCAGACCTGTGGCCCCTCACCGGCACGCGGCACTCCACCCACTCCCCCATGCCCGTCTTCCTGTCGAGCCGTGGCTACGCCCTGCTGCTGGACACGACCTACCGTTCGAAGTTCGCCCTGTGCTCCGAGGCCGAGGACGTGGCCCGGGTGGAGGCCTGGGAGGGCACGGCGCGGCTGCGGCTGATGTACGGCCCGGACCCGGTGGACCTCGTAGAGAAGATCACCGCCTACCTGGGGCGCCCCGCCCTGCCGCCGGCCTTCGCCTTCGCGCCGTGGCTCGATGCCATCTACGGCGAGGACAACGTGCGCCGGGTGGCCGAGCGGCTGCGCGCCGAGGGCATCCCGGTCTCGGCCATCTGGACCGAGGACTGGCGGGGCGGCAGCGACGACGGCGTTGGCTACACCCTGGACGAGGACTGGCGGCTGGATCGGGAGGTGTACCCGAGCTTCGAGCAGCTCGCCGACCGCCTGCACGCCCTGGGCATCAAGTTCCTGGTCTACAACAACACCTTCCTCGAGGTGGGGGTGGACGTCTGGGACGAGGCCGTCCAAAACGGCTACACCATCGAGGACGAAAACGGCGACCCCTACCTGTTTACCAACGCCAAGTTCGAGGACTCGAGCCTGGCGGATCTGACCAACCCCGCGGCCTTCGACTGGGTCAAGAGCGTCTACCGCGAGGGGCTCGAGGCGGGCGCCGACGGCTACATGGCCGACTACGCCGAGTGGCTGCCCCACGACGCGGTGCTGCACTCGGGCGAGGACGCCGAGGGCTACCACAACCTGTACCCGGTGGACTTCCAGCGCCTCAACCGCGAGCTGTTCGACGAGCTGGAGGCCGTTGACGGGGTCCAGCGGTTGTTTTTTGTGCGCTCGGCCTACCTCGGCTCCCAGCCCCTGGTGAGCGTGTTCTGGGCCGGGGACCAGCAGACCGACTTCAGCCTGGGCGACGGGCTGCCGTCGGTGATCCCCATGGGCATCGGCCTCGGGCTCACCGGCTTCCCCTACTACGGCCACGACATCGCCGGCTACATGAGCCAGCTCACCGCGCCCGCCACCAAGGAGCTTTGGTTCCGCTGGGCGAGCTTGGGAGCCCTGTCCCCGGTGATGCGCACCCACCACGGCAAGAGCGCGCGGGACAACTGGAGCTGGGAGTCGGACGCCGAGACCGTGGCGCACCTGAAGCGCTGGGCCACGCTGCACCTGCGGCTTTTCCCCTACCTGTACGGCCTCGCCGCCCAGGCCGCCGACACCGGCCTGCCCATGATGCGGCCCTTCGCCCTGGGCTACCCCGGCTGGGAGCCGGGCTGGAGCCTCACCGACCAGTTTTTGCTGGGGGACCGCATCGCGGTGGCGCCGGTGATCGAGCAGGGCGCCACTGAGCGGGTGGTGGAGCTGCCCGAGGGCACCTGGTACCCGCTGCAGGGCGGGGCGCCGCTGGAGATGCCCTACGGCGGCGGCAACGCCACGGTGGATGCGCCGCTGACCGAGTGCCCGGCCTTCGTGCCCGCCGGCTCGGTGCTGGTGCTTTTGCCCGAGGGCGTGGACACCCTGGTCACCGACACCACCCTCGACGCCACGGTCACCTCCCAGCAGGACGCCGGCGACGACCGCGAGCTCTGGGTGTACCCGGGGGGCTCGTCGAGCTGGACCGAGGTGGACGGCCTGAGCTATCAGTGGGTTGCGCCGAGCCTGAGCGGCCCCATCACCACCGCCACCCTGGACGGCAGCGCCCTCGCCGTGGAGCCGGCCGCCCCGGCCACGCCCCTGGCCTCCGGCCCCACCGTCACCGTCACCGGCAACGGCACCCTCACCATCAACGAGTCGGCCACCCTGCAGATCAGCGGCGGCGACGAGGCCCGCCGCGTAGTGGTGCGCTTTGTAGGAATGCCCTGAGCCGGGAAAGGGAAGGGCGACGGCTCAGATCCAGCCCCGCTCTCGATACCAGGAGGCGTGATCCGCCACGGCCTGGCGCGCGGAGCGGGCCGTGTAGCCGAGGGCGCGGCGCGCCTCGGCCGAGGAGTAGTAAAGCGGCGCGCTGGCCGCCATGGCCAGCCCCTCGGAAAAGGGGATCGCGGCCCCGAACCGATGCCGGAGCTGATCGGCCACCCGCCCGGCGACGCGCAACGCCGAACCCGGCAGCGTCACGAAGGGACCCGGCCGGCCCACCTCCTGGTTGAGCCAGCGATACAGCACCGCGTAGGGCACGGCCTCGCCACCCAGCACGTAGCGGCGCCCCGGCTCTGCGCGCTCGAGCGCGAGGCGATGACCGCGGGCCACGTCGTCCACGTGGGCCACGGTGGTGCCCCCGGCAGGGGCGACCACCAGGCGCCCCCGGGCGGCCTGCAAAAGATACGTCCCCGCGGTCTTGAGCGCATCGCCGGGACCGAACATCGTGCCCGGGTTCACGCTCAACGTCTCGCAGCCCGGCCCGCCCGCCTCCAGCACCTCCAGCTCGGCGGCGCGCTTGGAGTCCATGTAGCCCAGGTGCCAGCGGGCCCAGTCGAAGGGGGTCTGCTCGTCGCCCAGGCCCCCCGGCTCGGCGGGGATGCCCAGCGTGTTGACGGTGGCCGTCTGCACGAAGCGCCGCACCCCGACGGCCAGCGCCGCCCGCAGAAGATGCGACGTCCCCCCGACGTTCACCTCCCACTGCCGGCTGTAGTGCTGGGGGCGGAAAGTCACCCAGGCCCCCACGTGCAGCACCGCGTCCACGTCCTCCACCAGGCCCGCCACGGCGCGGGCGTCGCGCAGGTCCGCGGCCCGGAGCTCACAGTGGAGCCCCTCAAGGGCCGTGAGCGGGTCGCCCGGCCGCCCGGTGGCCCGCACGAGGTAGCCGTGTGAAAGCAGCTCGCGCACCACCCGGCTGCCGAGATGTCCCGTGGCGCCGGTGACCAGGACGTGGGGATAAGCCAGAGCTCGCATGGCGACAAGGTAGCACCAACCCCACCGATGGGACCAGCGTTTCAACCGGGATCCTCTCTACTGCGCTCCGCTCCGCTCCGCTCCGCTCCAATCCAATCCAATCCAATCCAATCCAATCCCTACGCTTTTGCGCCGGGAAACGGAACTCCGGAACACCGTCCCCTCCGTCGTCTCCGTCCCCTCCGTCACGGACAAGTCACGACTCGAATGTCGCGTTCGAGCGCAGGGCGGTTGATCCGCTCTCGGGGAGCGATGATCGGGCGACTCGATGTTTTTGCATGATATTGGCTAGTTGCGTCCGACAAGCCTCGGGGCACGAGTCTTGCTTTGCATGAGTCGGACCCACGCGATCGAGCCAATGGCTGCGATGCGCGAATCCCCGGCAGGAGGCGGGGCCGACATGACACGTGCGTTTTCGAAAACGATCCGACGGGGGCGCGGCGGCGGGCGCTTCAACCGATCCACGGGGCGGCAGCCACTGACCGGCCGGGCCGTGGCCGGCCTGGCGGCGGCCGGCCTGGCGGCGGCCGGCCTGGCGGCGGCCGGCCTG
>CAYFWA010000018.1:0-3563 GCA_964346625.1 uncultured Myxococcales bacterium | reverse complement strand
GCCGGCCTGGCGGCGGCCGGCCTGGCGGCGGCCGGCCTGGCGGCGGCCGGCCTGGTGGCGGCCGGCTGCGGGGGAGGCTTCGGCGGCGACGACTCTCCTTTCCAGAACAACAACGGGCACGGGTACCCCGACGCGGGGACCACCTACGAGTGCTACTCGGCCAACGACTGTCAGCCGGGGCAGTACTGCAACGAGTTTCACCGCTGCGTCTGGCCGCCGCAGGATAGCGACGGCGGCGTGGAGGACGACGGGGGAGAGCCCTACGTGCCGCCGGAGACCGAGCACGAGTACAGCCCGCCGGCCTCGGGGCTGCGCTACGTGTACGTGGCCCTCACCGACCAGGACACCGTGGCGCGCATCGACTCGGAGACGCTGGACATCGACACCATCGGCGTGGGGGATCGCCCCGACGTGCTGGCCACCGCGCCGGGACAGGACGTGGCCGTGGTGCTCAACACGGGCTCGAGCTCGGTGACCCTGATGCGGACCGAAAACGACGTGGACACCGTGGTCACGCTGCCCACGCCGCCGCACTTCAACCGGCTGGCCGTCTCGCCCGGCGGCCAGTACGCCGTGGCGTGGTTCGAGCTCACCGATCCCAACGCCACGGGCATCGGCTCGTTTCAGGACGTGTCCATCATCCGCCTGAGCCCCGGGGCCGAGGAGGTGATCAACGTCTCGGTGGGCTTCAAGCCCCGCGAGGTCCAGTTCGCCCCGGACGACTCCCAGGCCTGGGTCATCACCGAAGACGGCGTGTCCATCCTCGATCTGGCCCAGGCCACCGCGGGCTACCTCGCCCTGACGGTGCCCTTGACCGCAGATCCCTTCGGCGAGGGGGACCCCGACGAGGTGGTGGTCACCCCCGACGGCGAGCACGCCTTCGCCCGCTGGCCAGGGCTGGCCGCCGTGCGCGCGGTGGACCTGTCCACCGGGGCCCTGGTGGACACGCCCCTTGCCGGCCCGCCCACGGACCTCGACCTCACGCCGGCCGGCGACCGCCTGGTGGCGGTGGTGCGCTCGCAGTCCCAGGTCGGCCTGCTGGACGTGCCGGCCGACATCGGCGACGCCTCGGCCATCCAGACCGTGGACTGCACCCAGATCGTGGTGGGCTCGGCCCAGATCACCGACGACGGCGGCCAGGCCCTGCTGTACACCAACGCCCTGAACGAAAAGGCCGTGGCCCTGCTCGACCTCCAGACGGCCGACCTGCGCTTCGCACCGCTTCGCAAGGGCATCCGCTGGGTGGCCCTGGCCCCCGACGGCCGCTCCGCCCTGGTGCTGCACAACAAGGTTCCCGGGGATCCCCTGCCCACCGACGACTTCCAGACCGTGCTGGACAAAAGCTACGGCTTTTCGCTGGTGGACCTCGACAGCCTGTTCGTGAAGCTCCAGATCACCGAGGCGGATCCGGGCGCCTTCGCCTTCACCCCCGACGGCGCCATGGGCTACCTGCTGGTGGCCGACCCGGCGCTCAACCTGCGCGACGTCACCATCCTGGATCTGACCAACTTCATCGTGAGCGCGATGCCCGTGGGCTCGCACCCCGAGGAGGTGGGCGCGGTGGCGGGCACCGGCCGGGTGTACATCTCCCAGGATCACCACCTGGGCCGGGTCTCCTTCATCGACGTGGACACCGGGCAGCTTCGCACCGTCACCGGGTTTCAGCTCAACAGCCAGGTCATCGAGTGAGGGGGTGTCCCATGTTCATCGAGAAACGCAACTGGACTCACGACCATCGGGGGGACCGCGGTAGCGGGTGGGAGTGCTCCCGCGGGGGGCGCGCCGGGCGGCGCGGCGCGCAGCGTAGCACGGCCCAAGGCAGGCTGGCCCTGCGGGTGGCCATCGCTGCCGCGCTGCTGGCCACCGGCGCGGCGCTGCTGCCCGTCGCGGGCTGCGGCGGCCGGCCGCAGGTGCTCGAGGAGCGACTGCAGGTCACCGGCCCCATCGTGCTGGGCCACTGGCTGGCCTACCTCGATCAGACCCGCGAGCGGGTCACCCTGGTGCGGCCCTTCGAGCGCACCGTGCGTCACGTGGCCGTGGGGCGCCGCCCCGCCTTCATGCAGCCCACCCCCGACGGGGCGCACCTGCTGGTGATCTGCAAGGGCTGGCAGGCAAAGACCCGCGACGAGCAGGACGAGCCCCCGAGCCTGTACGTCATCGATCCCGGCAGCGAGCAGCCGCCGGCCACCTACCGGCTGGGCAGCCCCTTCGACGAGGTGTCGCTGTCGCCCGACAGCCGCTACGCGGTGGCGTACTTTTCCGCCTCGGCCGACCCCGGCCCCGACGAGCTGTTTCGCAACCCCAACGCGGTGTCGATCCTGGATCTGGCGCCGGAGGGGGGCGACGCCACGCCGGTGGAAAAGACCGTGCGGTCCTTTGGCGACGTGCCCCTGGGCGTGCTTTTTTCCCCCCCCGACATGGCGCCGCTGCACCCGAACGGCAGCCTGGGCACGCCCCGCACCCTGGCGGTGGTCTTCGCCGAGGGCTACCTCACGTTCCTGGACGTGACTCATCCGGAGCGCAGCGAGGTGACGGTGCACCTCACGCGGCCCGAGGACACCACCGTGGTGATCCCCCAGCAGCTCGTGTTCGCCCCCGAGGCGGGCACGGCGTTTTTGCGCAGCGCCGGCTCCAACGACATCTACGCGTTCACCCTCAGCCACCGCACACCGCAAAACTCCCGGCAAAACGACTTCCTCATCTCCATCAACACCCTGGCCGCGGGCACCACCCCGGCCGACGTGGGGGTGTTCATGCAACAGGGCGAGCGCAAGATCCTGGTGGCGAACCAGAACTCGCAGGACCTCACGTTGATCGACGCCTACACCTCGCAGTTCGTCAACATCCCCGTGGGGGACCCGGTGGACCGCGTGCTGCTGTGGCCCCCTGAAAGCCCGGAGACCGCGGTGGTGTTTTCCCAGGGGGCGTGGCGCAACCGGATCTACTTTCTCGGGCTCGATCACGTCGAGGAGCGAGGCGGACAGAACCTGTCGGTGCTCCAGACCAACGAGCCGATCCAGAACATCGAGATCATCCCGGGCCGTGATCAGGCGCTGGTGCTGCACGACGACAGCCGCTCGGTGATGTCGGTGCTCGATCTCACCGAACGGACCCTGTCGCCGCTCACCTCCCGGGGGGCGCTGGCCGGCTACGCCTTCACCGCGAGCGGCGGCCAGCTCGTGGGGTTCGCCTACGGCGAGGATCTGCTGGGGGTGATCAACCTGGAAAACCTCGCGGTGCGGCCCCTGCCGCTGGCCTACCTGCCCAAGAAGGTGCTCGCGCTGTATCCGGCCGGAGACCAGCCACCCGGCGAGGAGACCCAGACCGTGGTGGTGGACCACCAGTCCCCCGGCGGCCGGATCACCGTGGTGCCCAACCCCGGCGTCGCCGACCGCACCCAGACCTACGTGATGTCCGGGTTCCTTCTGGGCGGGCTCTTGACCGATCCCGCCCCCCGAAAGGACTGAGCGCCATGCAAACGCAGCGACCTCTCCCGCGTCCCCTTGTCTCGTCAGGCATCACGCTGGGGCTGCTGGGCCTGCTGGCGTTGCCCGGCCCCGGCT
>CAYFWA010000017.1:15718-25204 GCA_964346625.1 uncultured Myxococcales bacterium | reverse complement strand
TTGATGGCCATCAACTATGCCTCCCTTGCACTTCTCGTGGGCACGGTGATCTACGGCATGGTGGACGGGTACGTCTACTACGTGCGCAAAAAGCGTCGGCTCGAGCGCTTGCTGGACCAACCCTTGACCGTGCTGCCCGCGCCGGCGCCCGGCGGCGGCGCGCTGTCGATCACCCTGCGATACTGAAACCGACCGGATCCGGTGGGCCGGATTCTCCGCCTCGGGTCTTGCGGTGTCGGTGGGATCCGGCAAGGGTCCAAAATGGACCAATTCTCCAAATTCTGATGAAGCTTTGAGATCACGATGGACTGGGGTCTGTGGGCTATGGCCTGCAGACCCCAGTTTTGGGCTACCAGTGGATCTCTAGCCAAAACGACCCGCGATCCGCCTCACAAAATGGATTGACTCGGATGTCTTGTCCGCGTACTATCAAGCGAGCTCACGATAAAAGGGGTCTGCGGACCACAGCGGATGTTACGGGAACCACAGAGGTTCGGTAAGTACCTGCTGCTCGACCGCATCAGCGTCGGCGGCATGGCCGAGGTCTTCAAGGCGAAGGCCTTCGGGGTGGAGGGGTTCGAAAAGATCCTGGCCATCAAGCGCATCCTGCCCGACATGGTGGAGGACAGCGACTTCATCGAGATGTTCATTGATGAGGCCAAGATCTCCGGACAGCTCAACCACGCCAACATCTGTCAGATCTTCGAGCTGGGGCGGTACGAGAAGGCGCACTACATCGCCATGGAGTACATCTCCGGCAAGGACCTGCTCCAGATCAACAACTCCTTTCAGCGCGGCAAGCGGTCGGTGCCCTTCAACGTAGCCTGCTTCATCATCGCCCGCCTGTGCGAGGGCTTGGACTACGCCCACCGCAAGACCGACACCGCGGGCAACGCGCTGAGCATCATCCACCGGGACGTATCGCCGCAGAACGTGCTGGTCTCCTTCGAGGGCGAGGTCAAGCTCATCGACTTCGGCATCGCCAAGGCGCGGTATCGCTCCTCCAAGACCGCGGCCGGGGTGCTCAAGGGCAAGTTCGGCTACATGTCCCCCGAGCAGGTCCGCGGGCTGCGGCTGGATCGACGCTCGGACATCTTCTCGCTGGGGACCCTGCTCTACGAGATGGTCACCGGTAGCCGGCTGTTCGGCGGGGATACCGACTTCGCCGTGCTGGAGAAGGTCCGCAACGTGGACATCGTCCCCCCCAGGCGGGTCAATCCCGACATCGATCCCGAGCTCGAGGAGATCATCCTCACCGCCTTGGCGCGTACGCCGGAGGGGCGCTACCAGTGGGCCAACGAGCTGCAGGAGCAGCTTCAACGGGTGATGCTCCGCTACAAGCCGCTGATGACCACCAAGCGGCTGTCGGCCTGGATGAAGGAGCACTTCGCCGAGGACATCCGGCGGGAGCAGGCCGAGCACGAGCGCTTCCTCGCCATGAGCAGCAGCTACGCCTCGGCGCCGGCGGCGGCGCCGCTGCCTCCTCCGCCTCCGCCTTCCGCGGCTCCCAGCCGGGACCTTCCGGACTTCGACGAGTACGACGAGGACGAGGAGACCGCCCTGATGAAGGAGCGCCAGGGCGGTGCGGGCGGCGCGGGCGGCGCGGGCGCCGAGGGGGACGCCGCCGAGCCCGAGAGTGACTTCCAGGACATCGAGACCCTGGCCCAGACGCCGGGGGCGCGCGCCGCGGCCGGGGGAGTGCCCATGGCCGAGATCGAGGATCTCGACGCCGGGGACGAGCAGGAGGGAGACGAGGCCACGGTGATTCTCTGGGGGCAAGAGGACGGCGAAGACGAGGAGGAGGGCGAGGACGCGACCATGCTCCTACCCCCGGACGACGGCATGGGCTTGCCCGAAGACGCCACCATGCTTCTGCCGCCCGAGGACGAAGACGGCCCCGGCGATGCGGCCACGGTGCTGTTGCCCGAGGAGGGGGACGACGAGAGCGAGACCATGATCCTGCCGGACGACGAGGAGGCCCCCCCGGGGCTGTCCGTCGACCGGATCCGGGCCGACGCGGCGGCGGCCGAGTCTGGCGCGGCCGCAGGGGCGGGCGCGTCGCCCGCCGCCTCGACGGCGCTGCCCGTGGATCTACCGCCCCCCCGCGAGGACGAGGATCCCTTCGGGCTCGAGCTGGCTCCCCAGCCCGCCGCCGGCCCCCAGACGCCGGCCCCGAGCGCGGTGGGCTCCGACACGGCCCAGACCCCCAAGCCCGCCCGGCGGCTCTCGGGTTGGCTGGGGATGGTCATCGTGGGGCTCGCGGCGGCGCTCTTGTCCGGCGGCCTGGTCGCGCTGCTGCAGGGCGGCGGGGAGGAGGCGCCCCCGCCGCCGGCGCCCCGCGAGGCCGCGGTGACCCTCCTGGTCCAGGCCGCCGCCGACGTGAAGGTGACCGTGGACGGTGAGCAGAGCCTCCAGACCGGCAAGCGGGGGGCGGTGCTGTTCCAGGGGCTCTCCCCGGGGCGCCACCAGGTGTCCTTTTCAGCCAAGGGGTACGAGGGTCGCAAGGCGAAGTTCGACGTGGAGCCGGGGCAGGTGCGCCTGCTGGGCCCCTACCGTCTGCAACCCAAGGCGAAACCCTCCACCCTGGTGATCAACGTCTCCGACATGTTCAAGGACGCGGAGGTCACCCTCGACGGGGAGCTGGTCCCCATGGCCAAGCTCGGCAAGCCCATGCCGCTGCCCCTGAACAAGACCGTGGAGCTGCGCGTGGGGATGCTCGGCTACGCGGATCACGTCGAGCAGATCCAGACCGGACACGACAAGAAGATCGAGACCGAGACCATCTCCCTGGCCGCCGATCCCCAAGGCCAGGTGTCCATCAAGAGCGCGCCGTCGGGCGCCAAGATCTGGATCGACGGGGCCAAGAAGAAGTGCGTGACGCCGTGCCGCGTCGGCAAGCTCGATCCCGACAAGCGCTTTCGGCTCCGGCTGGAGCACGAGGGCTACAAGGTGCACGAGCAGACCTACCGCTTCGATCGCGACGAGCGGACCAAGACCATCATCGTCACCCTCAACCAGCAGGCCGCCCTGCTTCTGCGTGAGCCGCACGCTCCTGGACACGACACCGCCCTGGCGGCGCGCTCGCGCTGAGACGCCCGCGCGTCGGATCCGGCGCTTCGACCGCCTGCCGGCGTGCCGCTGGTGCGCGTCGCCGTGAGGTATCCTCCCATTGACCGACCCCCGCCCCTTTCCCGCTCGCCGCGAGGTCGCCGAAGACACCCTCGCAGACCTGCTCGACACGCCCCCGCAGATGCTCATGGATCTGCGCTTCGCCGAGCTGGAGGCGCGGCGCGTGGCCGAAGACCAGGTGCTGGTGGAGCTGCTGGCCAACGCCCGGGACGCTGCCGTCTCACACCAGGGCTCGACGCCACCCCGGGTGCGGCTGGCGCGCGACGGGGATGCCCTGCTGGTGGCCAACGACGGCGCGCCCTGGTCGCGCGCCGGCTATGAGGCGGTGCGTCGGATTGGTGGATCCCCCAAGCAGCGGCTGCCCTCCCCCGGCGGACCGGGCCAGCCGGTGGTCGCCCTGAGCCTGGGGCGTCACGGCATCGGCTTTCGCAGCGTCCTGGCGGTGAGCGATCGCCCCGAGATCCACGGCCGCGCCCCGGACGGCTCCCGCTTCGCCCTGGGCTTCGGCGCGCCGCGGTTGACCACCCTGGCGGAGGCGGTCTGCGCCGGGGAGGAGGCGCGATGCGTGGGCGCCCTCGCCGGCGTCGAGGGGGAGGTGCTCGCGGAGCTGCTGCGCCGCCGGCCCCTGGCCCAGCGCAGCCTTCACCGCCACGCTCGGCGCTGGGGCCTGGCGGCCGGCGCCCTCGCCGGCGCCATGCCCGTGCTCGCCTTCCCCCTGGGGATCCCCGATGAGGGCGTCTCCGCCCGGGTGCGCGCCCTGCTGGCCGCCGCTCCTGCTTCCGGGGACGATGGCGGCGAGGCGGGCTACGCCACGGTGATTCGGCTGCCCCTGCTCGCCCCGGTGGAGCGGACGCTGGAGGGGCTGGCGGCCCAGCTCCCGGCGGCCCAGCGGTGCTTCATGGGCACCACCATCCGCTGTCGGGCGGTGTGGTGAGCGGCGAGCGGGCTGGGCTCTACTTTTTCAGGGAGGCGCCGAGGAAGTCCCGGTTGAGCTGGGCGATGTAGGTGAGGGAGATCTCCTTGGGGCAGGCGGCCTCGCACTCCCCGTGGTTGGTGCAGTGGCCGAAGCCGGCCTGCTCCATGGCCGCCACCATCCGGCGCACGCGATCCACGCGCTCGGGCTGGCCCTGGGGCAGCAGGGCGTACTGGCTGACCTTGGCGGAGGTGAACAGCATGGCCGAAGCGTTCGGGCAGGCCGCGACGCAGGCTCCGCAGCCGATGCAGGTGGCGGCGTCGAAGGCCCGCTCCGCCTTGTCCTTCTCCACCGGGATGTTGTTCCCGTCGGGGGCCGAGCCCGTGCGCACGGAGATGAACCCGCCGGCGACCTGGATGGTCTCGAAGGTGCGGCGATCCACGATGAGATCCTTGAGCACGGGGAAGGGGGCCGCCCGGAAGGGCTCGATCCAGATCGTCTCGCCGTCGTGAAAGGAGCGCATGTGGAGCTGGCACAGGGTGGTGCCCCGCTCGTGACCGTGGGCGTAGCCGTTTACCATGCTGCCGCAGGTGCCGCAGATGCCCTCGCGACAGTCGTGATCGAAGGCGATGGGCTCCTTGCCGTCCTCGAGCAGCCGCTCGTTGACGATGTCGAGCATCTCCAGAAAAGAGGTGTCGGGGCTGATGTCCGGGGCCTGGTAGGACTCGAACTTGCCCTTGTCGCGGCTGGATTTTTGCCGCCACACCTTGAGCGTGAAGTCCATTACTTGTAGCTCCTCGTGGTCAGGGAGACGTTTTCGAACTCGAGGGGTTCCCGGTGGAGCGTGGGCTCGGCGTCCGGGCCGTTGTGCTCCCAGGCGGCGACGTAGCGGAACCGCTCGTCGTCGCGCTGGGCCTCGCCGTCGGCCGATTGGCTCTCTTCCCGGAAGTGCCCTCCGCAGCTCTCGGTGCGGTGCAGGGCGTCTCGCACCATGAGCTCGGCGAACTCCAGGAAGTCCGCCACCCGCCCCGCCTTCTCCAGGGTCTGGTTCAGCTCGTCGTTGCGCTCGGGCCGGACGCACAGGTCGTTCCAGAACGCGTCGCGGATCTTCGGGATCTCGGCCAGGGCTTTTTTGAGGCCGGCCTCGTTGCGGGCCATGCCGCAGTGCTCCCACATCAGCTTGCCGAGCTGCTTGTGGAAGTGATCCGGGCTCCTTTCGCCCTTGATCTGGAGCAGCGTCTTGATCCGCTCGTTGACCTCGGTTTCGGTCTGCTTGAAGGGCTGATCCTTCTCGGTCACGGAGTTGTTGCCCGCGGTGGCGAGGTAGTCTCCCAGGGTGTAGGGGATCACGAAGTAGCCGTCGGCCAGCCCCTGCATCAGGGCGCTGGCGCCCAGCCGGTTGGCGCCGTGATCGGAGAAGTTCGCCTCGCCGAGCACGAAGCACCCCTCGATGGTGCTCATGAGGTTGTAGTCCACCCAGAGCCCCCCCATGGTGTAGTGCAGCGCCGGATAGATCCGCATGGGGACCTGGTAGGGGTTCTCGGCGGTGATCTTCTGATACATGTGAAACAGGTTGCCGTACTTGGCGCGGATGGCGTCCTCGCCCTGGCGCTCGATGGCGGTCTTGAAGTCCAGGTACACGCCGAGGCCGGTCTCCCCCACGCCCCGCCCCTCGTCGCAGACCGCCTTGGCCGCGCGGGAGGCCACGTCCCGGGGCACCAGGTTGCCGAAGCTGGGGTAACGCTCCTCGAGGTAGTAGTCCCGGTCCTGCTCGGGGATCTCGTTGGGCGGCTTCTGGGCGTCCTCGGCCCGCCTGGGCACCCAGATGCGGCCGTCGTTGCGCAGCGACTCGCTCATGAGGGTGAGCTTGGACTGGTGCTCGCCGGTCACCGGGATGCACGTGGGGTGGATCTGGGTGAAGCAGGGGTTGGCGAAGGCGGCGCCGCGCCGGTGCGCCCGCCAGGCCGCCATGACGTTGCAGCCCTTGGCGTTGGTGGACAGGTAGAACACGTTGGAGTAGCCACCGGTGGCCAGGATCACGGCGTCCCCGGCGTGGGAGCGGACGGTGCCCGTCACCATGTCCCGGACCACGATGCCGCGGGCGCGTCCCTCGTGCACCACCAGATCGAGCATCTCCGTGCGAGGGTGCACCTTCACGTTTCCCGCGGCGCGCTGCTTGTTGAGCGCCGAGTAGGCCCCCAGCAAAAGCTGCTGGCCGGTCTGGCCCCGGGCGTAGAAGGTGCGCGAGACCTGGGCGCCGCCGAAGGAGCGGTTGGCCAGGTTCCCGCCGTACTCCCGCGCGAAGGGCACGCCCTGGGCGACGCACTGGTCGATGATGTTGCCCGAGAGCTGCGCCAACCGATAGACGTTGGCCTCCCGGGAGCGGTAGTCCCCGCCCTTGATGGTGTCGTAAAACAGCCGGAAGTCGCTGTCGCCGTCGTTTTGATAGTTCTTGGAGGCGTTGATGCCGCCCTGGGCCGCGATGGAGTGGGCCCGGCGCGCCGAGTCCTGGTAGCAGAACACCTCCACGCTGTAACCCAGCTCCGCCAGGGTGGCGGCGGCGGATCCGCCGGCCAGGCCCGCGCCCACCACGAGGATGTGGTACTTGCGCTTGTTGGCCGGGTTCACCAGCTTCAGCCGGAACTTGTAATTGTCCCACTTCTGCTCGAGGGGGCCTGCGGGGATCTTGGCGTCCAGTTCCATGGTGTCGTCCTCGTCGCCAGGGGGGCTCGACCGCCCGCTGGCTGGCCGGCCCGCGCGCTCGCCCGGCCCGAGGTCGGGCCGGGACGGTCTTGGGCCGGCTGCGTGCGAAAGGGGCTGCTCTATCTCATTTCACGAGGCCGCTCAGCACGGCCACGGGGAACGAGAGGTTCGCCCCGGTGATCACCAGGGCGAAGGCAACGGCCGCGTAGCGTCGCCACACGTTGTACTTCGAATGCTCGGCGCCCAGGGTCTGCAGCATGGACCAGACGCCGTGATACAGGTGGAGCCCCACGAAGAGCATGGCCACCATGTAGGCGGCCGCGGCCCACCAGACCTGGAAACCGGCCACCACGTTGGCGTAGACGTTGCCCTCCTGGAAGCTGCCGTGGGCGTGGCCGGTGGTGAGGTGGGCCAGGTGGTAGATCACGAACAGCGCGATGATGGGGCCGCCCACGATCATGGTCCGGGCCGCGTAGTCGGTGGCCTGGAAGGACTGGGTCCGATACGGCGTGGGTCGGGCGCGGCGGGACTGCCGCCAGAGCTGGTAGGCCGCCAGCATGTGCAGCGCGAAGGAGAGGATCAACACGACGCGTACGGTCCACAGCAGCCCCGGGTGGCTGTGCAGAAACGCCGCGTAGGCGTTCAGCGTCGCTGGCCCGGCGTAGAGCTGCAGGTTGCCGAGCATGTGTCCGAAGACGTAGCCGAAGATGACGATCCCGGTGAGGGCCATCACCACCTTCTTGCCTACCGAGGTAGACCAGAAATTCAAAGCCGCGGTCGCCATGTGACTTCCTTGGAGCTTCCTTGGAGCGTTGTGCCGGGCTGCGGCGCGAAGCCGCGGGGGCCCTGGTCGGTGTCGTCGAGGAGTCTGGAAAACGCAGGGAACAATAGACCCGGTCTCGCGGGATGACAAGGCCCCAGGGCCCTGCCGGTAGCGGGTGCGTGGAAGACCGGCTTGGGGAAGGCGACTCGCAGCGGTTACTTCTTCGCGGACTTCTTCTTCGCGGACTTCTTCTTGGCGGTTTTCTTCTTGGCGGTTTTCTTCTTGGCGGACTTCTTCTTGGCAGGCTTTCTGGGGGCCTTGGGCTTGGATGGCGCGGCGGCGCCGCTGAGCCAGTACACCGTGTCGCGGCGCTCGCCGTCGCGCTTCACCACACCTTCATCTCCGAGATCAGCCAGGGCCCGGCGGAGCTGGTTGTCGTTGTAGGGCGTGACCTCGCGCAGCACGGTCATGCCCGTGGGCTTCCCTTCGGCTTTCAGCGCCTTCACGGCGGCTGCCTTCACGTCGGCCTTGCGCGCGCGGCCGCCTTTGGATTTCTTCTTGGCTTTCTTCTTCCCGCCGGTGGTGGGTTTCTTGGACTCGCGGACCTGCGGGCGGGAGGTTTTCTTCGCCGTTGTCTTGGTGGAGAGCTGGATGTTGTCGAGGGCCTGCTGTAGCTCCTCGATCTGGCCGGCGATCTCCGCCTGGTGGGAATCCACGGCGGCGACGATCCGTGTCTCCATCTCCTCGAATAGGCTCGAGAGTGCTTGATTGAGATTGGTGGTTGTCTTCTTGGGCATGCATTTCTCCTTCAGGTCAAACCCGGAAAATGACCGTAATGACCGTGTAGCGACAAAAGAATTGCGTTAAAATAGGACTCCTTTAAAATATTGTCAAATATATTTTTTCACTACGTCAGACGAAGACTCGAGTCCCAGAAGTGGTGTTGTATTGTCGGTTTGGATTGAATTGGATTGAATTGAATTGGATTGGATTGGATTGAATTGGATTGGGGCCGCGTTCGATGGCGAAAGGAAAGGAGATGAGAGCTTATGCCCAACGTCGACGTCAGGGAGAAAAAAGACCTTTCGCTTTTTCGACGGATCGCCATCGGAACGTGGAAGACCCCCTACGACCCTTCGGTCTACGGCACCATCGAAATCCGAATGGACCGTGCCCTGGAGTACGTCGAGGCCTATCGCGCCGCGACGGGGCGACGGCTTACCTTGACGCACCTGATGACGCGCGCCATGGGGCAAGTGCTGCACGAGCACCCGGAGGCCAACGCCCTGCTGCGGTTCAACCGCATCTATCTGCGAGATCGCGTCGCTGTCTTTTTGCAGGTGGCGATGCAAGACGAAGCCACGGAGCGCGTAGACCTCTCTGGCGTCACCCTCTACGACGTTCACCAAAAGAGCCTCGCCGAGATCATCGCGGAGGTGGAGGTGGGCGTCCGCTCCGTGCGGGAAGGCACGGACCCCGCGCTGGAGCGCTCGCGGCACCTGATGGCCCGGATCCCGCCGCTGTGGCGAAACGCGGCGCTGCGGCTGGTCTCTTTTCTCAGCTTCGATCTCAATCTGGATCTGCGGTGGGCCGGCGTGCCCCGCGATCCCTTCGGCCCGGTGATGATCACCAACATCGGCTCTTTGGGGCTCGACACGGCCTACGTCCCCCTCATCCCCTACTCCCGGGCGGCCATCCTGCTGGCCCTGGGGGCGGTTCGGGAGGTCCCCGTCGCCGTGGACGGGGAGGTGGAGATCCAGCGGATCATGAAGATCCACGCCACCTTCGACCATCGGTTCATCGATGGGGTGCACGCCGCCGCCATGTCCCGGCTGCTGCGGGCGTGGCTCGAGGATCCCGAATCACACTTTGGGCCCATATCCTCGCAGCCCACGTCGTGATAAAAGGGACGTGAGCGCGTGTAGCGCGTGTAGCGCGTGTAGCGCGTGTAGCGCGTGTAGCGCGTGTAGCGCGTGTA
>CAYFWA010000017.1:14290-15618 GCA_964346625.1 uncultured Myxococcales bacterium | reverse complement strand
GCGCGTGAGCGCGTGAGCGCGTGAGCGTGTGGAGCGCGTGAGCGTGTGGAACGCGTGAGCGCGTGAGCGCTGCTGCCTCGGCCGGGCGCTGGCGACGAAGGATCGGGATGGAAAGCAAACAGCAAGACCCCCTGGTGGGAACGGTCATCGACGGCCGCTACACCATCGACTGCCCGCTGGCCTCGGGGGGCATGGGCTCGGTGTACCTGGCCCAGCAGCGAAACCTGGCCCGACCGGTGGCCGTGAAGGTGGTGATCGGCGCCGACGACGAGCTGGTGGAGCGCTTCCGCCGCGAGGCGGACGCCCTGGCCGATGTCTCCCATCCGGCCATCGTCGAGGTGCACGACTTCATCCGCGCCGAGCAGGGTCACGATCGCTGCTATCTGGTCATGTCCTACGTGGAGGGTGAAGACCTGGAGGACTATCTGGAGCGCCAGCCCGACCAGCGGCTCCCCGTGGCCGAGGCGGTGTCCCTGATCACGCCCATCGTCTCGGCCCTGGTGCAGCTCCACGCCGCCGGGATCGTCCACCGGGACATCAAACCCGCAAACATCGTGCGGTTTCAGGGCGCCGACGGCCGCCCCGCGGTCAAGCTCGTGGACTTTGGCATCGCCCGCCGGGCAGTGGACGCGGGGCTGACGAGCGCGGGGTACATCATCGGGACGCCTCCGTACATGGCCCCCGAGACGCTGATGGCCAAGCCGCACACTCCGGTGGCCGATGTGTATGCCGTGGGCGCGACCCTGTACGAGCTGCTCACCGGGGGCGCGCCTTTTGGCAACGGGCGCCTGCACGAGGTGATGGCGCGGGCCCTGCAGGAGCCGGTGACCGTGCCCCCGGGGCTCACCGGGACGCCGCTGGCGGCGCTGCTCGTCCAGATGCTCGAAAAGGACGAAGGCAGTCGGCCGGATGCCCTACAGGTGCTCGAGGCCCTGGAGCGCGTGCAGGACGAGCTCGCCGCCGCCCGCGTCGCCTCGGGGGCGTCCCTGGTGGCGCCGGCGCCCGCTCCGAGCACCCCGGCGCTAGCCAACCGGGATCAGGCCACGCTGCAGCTCACCCCTCGGCCGACCGCCGCGGCAGCGGTCGGCGGCGCGCCTCCGGTGGGCGCCGCTGCCGCCTCCGCGGGGCTTTCGCCGGGGCAGTCGGGCCCCGCGGGCACGGCCCCCACGGCCCTGGCGCCGGCCGGCGTCTCGGGGCCCCGGGGCGCGGGGGCCGTCGCTCCCCAGCTCACCGGCCCGCAGGGGACCGGGTCGCAGGCCGCCGGCCCGCAGATGACCGGGTCGCAGGCCGCCGGCCCGCAGATGACCGGGTCGCAGGCCGCCGGCCCG
>CAYFWA010000017.1:13194-14190 GCA_964346625.1 uncultured Myxococcales bacterium | reverse complement strand
CAGATGACCGGGTCGCGGGCTTTGGGGCCGGACGCCAGTGAGGCGCGTGCCGCTGCCCAACGGCGACACCTGTGGCTCTGGCTGGGGCCGCTGCTGGTGGTTCCCTTGCTGATTGCCGTCGTCGCCTTGACGCTGGTGTTCGGCGGCTTCGGCCGCAGCAGCGGTGGTGACGACGCCGCGGACGAGGCGCCCGAGGCGTCTGTCCGCTCCGCGTCCATGGATCCGGCGGCGGCGCGCTCGAGCGCTGGCTGGGCGGCTTTTCGCCGGGCGGGGAGCCGCCGGCGGGCCGCCAGCTCCGAGGGTGACGCCGAGCCCAGCGGCCGCGCCCTCGGCAAAACCTGCAAGAGCCCGCAGGACGCCGAGCGTTTTTTCGCCCGGGCCAAGCAGGCGGCCCAGACCCGGACCCGGGACAGCCAGGACGAGGCGCTGCGCTACTACCGGGCCGTGCTGCACTGCGGCTATTCCCACTCGGGGCAGCGGCGCTGGGCGGCGCGGCTGATGTCGAACATCTATCGCAACCGAGGCGCCTGCCGCCCCGCAGAGAAGCTCTGGCGCACCTACCAGCGGCTCACCCGCGCGGCGGGCAAGCGCCCAAAACCGTTTCCGGGGTGTCGCTGAATCGGCCAAATCGAGCAAACCCATTGAGCGCGGCACCCAGGTGCGCTACACCCCTGGCATGACGGGCATGCCTGGCATGAATATCGAGGTCCCCTCGTGCTCAGACCGGCGGGAGCGACGCCGGCCGACGGTCGGCGTGGCCCTGCTGGTCGCGGCGGTAGCGAGCCCCATGGGAGGGTGTTCCAAGGAGACCGCGGGGCAGTCTTCTACGGAGCGGTCGAATGCCCAGGGCTCCGGGGGCCCATCCCGTTCAGCGCAGGCGTCGTCCGCCGAGCGCCGGCCCCGAGCGCCTTCGGGCGGCACGCCGGCTGCCCGCGATACCTCGGCTGCCCGCGATACCTCGGCTGCCCGCGATACCTCGGCTGCCCGCGATACCTC
>CAYFWA010000017.1:2041-13094 GCA_964346625.1 uncultured Myxococcales bacterium | reverse complement strand
GGCTGCCCGAAACGGGGGCGAGCTGGGACAGGGGCTCACCGGGATGTGGGCGGCCGAGCGCATCCTGGTGGGCGGGAACCGCGTCCCGCTACCCGAGGGGTATCGCATTCGTCTACACTTCCAACCGGACGGCGCCCTGGTGGTTCACGGGGTGCACCGGACGCGACCCACGCGCAAGGAGGGGACCTGGCGCGTCGGATCCGGGCGGCTCGTGACCGTGATCCGGGGTCGGGGGGGTACGAAACGAGAGACCCGCACGCTCCGGCTCGATGGCGACCGGCTGACGCTCACCCGGCCGGGGTCTCCCGCGGTGGTCTGGCACATGGCGCGCGTGGATGGCTCCGCATCACCTCGGGCGAGACCGCCTCGCGTCCGACGCGAGGCCATGGCGGAACCGGCTGATCCGAGGTCCGCGCGACGTTGATTGGGGGGGCGCAGCGAAAAGGGGGGCCCAGCGGGAGAGAGGGCGCAGCGGGGAGAGAGGGCGCAGCGGGGAGAGAGGGCTGCTCCGGAAAGGGGCTACTCGCCGGCGTTGGCCTGCTGTTTGGCCACGAAGGGCTTGAGGCCCTGCTTTTCTTTGCGGAGCTCGGCACGCTGCTTGCGGTTCAAGGTCTGAAACAGGGCCTTGAGCTCGCGGCGAGCCTTGCGTTTTGCCTGCTTGCGTTCCTCTCGGCTGAGGTTCTTCGTGTTGGCCATGAGCGGATCTCCGTTGGTCGCTGTCTCGAGGGTTTCAGTATCTAGCAGGGACTCTGTCGGCCGTCAATAGGGTGTCTCGGGGGGGGCACAGGGTAACAGGCAGGGTGTGGCTCATGGGGTCTGCGGGTGGCCCTGCTTCCGCATGTCCTCGGGATCCTCGCGTTTGATCACGTGGAAGCCGAAGCGCGTCTCCACCGGCTCGGCGGTGATCCCCCCTACCTTCAGGCCTTCCACGGCGGTCTGGAACGCCGGCACCATCCGGCCGGGCTTCCAGACCCCCAGGGAGCCCCCCCGGGGCCCGGACGGACCGTCGGAGTGCTTTTTTGCCAGCGCGGCGAATTTTTCGGGTGACTTTTTTGCCAGCGCGGCGAGCCGCTTGGCCTCGGCCCGGGCCTCCGCCTTGGTGCGGGTGACCTTCGGCTTGGCGCGGGCCGCGCCCTGGTAGGAGACCAGGATGTGGCGCCCGGCGTACCGGGTGTCCAGCCGCTTGATCACGTGGAAGCCGAACTTGGTCTCCACCGGCCCGGTGATGCCGTGTACCGCCAGCTTGTCGATGGCCTCATCGAAGGCGGGGACCATGCGCCCGCGGGGCCAGACGCCCAGCAAGCCACCCCGGCGGCCCGTGGGACCGTCGGAGTGTTTCTTGGCCAAGGCGGCGAAGCGCGAGGGGGCCTTTTTGAGCTGCTGGGTGAGCTGGGTGGCCAGGGCGCGGGCTTCGGCCTTGCTGCGCGAGAGGTCGGGTTTCCGCGCTGCCGACCCCTTGTAGGCGATGAGGATGTGCGCTCCGGCGCGCAGGGGGCCGCGCTTCGGGCGGCGGGTCGGCTCGCGGTCCGCGCGGCCGCGGCGGTCCCGGGGATCCGCGCTCGGATTGTAGGTGGACTCCTGGTACTTTTCGGCGCCCGCCGAGGTGGCGGGGAGATCTCCGGAGCCCGACTGGCGCTGGGGGGCCTTCTTGTCACAGGCGCCCAAATTCGGGACCATGACGACGGCGAGCACGGCTTGGATCAACGTGGCTTTCATGAGTACGCTCCCGGGATCAAAGCGCTACGTTGCCGCGAAACGGGGGTCGAGGCAAGCGCTTTCACGTGAGCTCGGTGGGGAGTCTGGGGGGGGGACGAGTCAGGGGGCGTAGACGAGCAGGTAGTCCCAGCACACCGCGGCGCGATATGCGTAAAAGCCCGCGGTCCCTCCGGAGCGAGTGCTGTCGGTGTGCTGGAGGGCCGGTCCGCCGGGCAGCAGCTCGCAGGTGAGCTGGTCTCCGACGGCGGTGGCGCGCAGGTGATAGCTGCTCGCCGTGGGGACGAGTCAGGGGGCGTAGACGAGCAGGTAGTCCCAGCACACCGCGGCGCGATATGCGTAAAAGCCCGCGGTCCCTCCGGAGCGAGTGCTGTCGGTGTGCTGGAGGGCCGGTCCGCCGGGCAGCAGCTCGCAGGTGAGCTGGTCTCCGACGGCGGTGGCGCGCAGGTGATAGCTGCTCGCCGTGGGGACGGTGCCCACGGCGGACTCCTGGTGAAAGGAGTAGCTCGTGTTCGAGACCTCCATCAGGACCAATTGCCGGTCTCGCAGGTTCACCGCGCAGATGTACCCGTCGAAGTTCCCGGAGCCCACGTGCTCCACCCGGAAGTTGACGCCGGCCGCGGGCCAGACCCCCCCGCTCTCGTCGGTGGAGCTCACACCGAAGACGCTCTCCACCACCATGTCGGTCAAGGAGATCTGAGCGTCCTCCAGCCGCGAGCGGGTGTTGATGGCGCCATCGTCGGTTTGGCACATGGCGCCGCCCTGCACGGTCCAGGTCCCCTGTGAGGTGTAGTAGTCACCGGGGTCGCTGTCGAAGTCGGTGTAGTAGTCCACCGTCTGGGGAACCGTGGGATCGGGATCGTGGGTGTTGGGCGCGCCATCGCCGTCCAGGTCGGCGTCGCAGGCGTCCCCCTGTCCATCGGTGTCCAGATCGGCCTGGCCCGGGTTGGCGACGGCGGGACAGTTGTCGCAGAGATCTCCCACGCCGTCCCCGTCGCTGTCGTCCTGGGGGGGGTTGTCCGCGGCGGGGCAGTTGTCGCACGCGTCCCCCCATCCGTCGCCGTCGCTGTTGTCCTGGCCCGAGTTGGCGATGGCGGGACAGTTGTCGCAGGCGTTGCCCACCCCGTCGCCGTCCCCGTCTTCCTGCCCGGGGTTGTCGGCTGTCGGGCAGTTGTCACAGGCATCCCCCCGGGCGTCGGTGTCACTGTTGGCTTGATTCGGGTTGGGGGTATCGGGGCAGTTGTCGTCGGGGTCGGCGATTCCGTCCCCGTCGGAATCCACGGGAGTCACGACATCGGGATCCACGGCGACATCGGGATCCACGGCGACATCGGGATCCACGGCGACGTCGGGATCCACGGCGACGTCGGGATCCACGGCGACGTCGGGGTCGATGGAGCCGTCGGTGAGGGGGGGGGCCAGCCCCCCGGCGTCGAATCGGCAAGCGGGATAGAGCAGGAGCAACCCGAGAGTCGCCCACCGCATCGCATGTACACGGGGCATGAAACACCTCACCATCTTGGACACCAGTTTACGGCAGGGACGGGGGGGAGGCAACGGCGGGGATGGCCCCGGGGGTTGTTTACCGGGGGGAAAGCGCTCCCCCCGGGATCACCCCACAGGAGGGGAGGCCGGGATCCGCGCCGGCGATCTGTTCCAGGCTGCCATCCATGCAGATGCGCACCGTGCCGCTTTGGCAGGACTCCTGGCCGGGCTCGCACTGGGTTCCGGCGGGTATGCACTCGTCCCGGCCCGGCTCGCAGGTGAGATCACCGGGCAGGGTGCTGCAGTCGAGCAGGTTGAGGCGGCTTTGCACGCAACGGGTGATGACCGAGCCTTCGCAGGTGGCATCGTAGGTGTTGGAGTCGCAGGCGGCGCCCTCGCCCACGCAGGTCTGGTTCGAGCCCATGGCGGCCTCTCCGCACACCAGGCCCAGCGCCGAGCAGTCGCGGATGACGTACGCGCCCTGGTCGCAGTTGTATAAAAGATTGCCTCTACATTCCGTGGGGTTCGAGCTGGTGTCGCAGGGGCCCTGGGCACACACGGGCGCCTGGACCGTGGGAGACATCTGGGCCATCACGCACACCTGGTTGGCGATGGAGCAGTCCTGCGCGTACAGCTTCTGGTCGAAGGTGTCGCAGTAATAGCGGACGTTGCCGTCGCAGTATCCATCGCCCGTGGTGGAGCAGGCTTGGGGTGGGGAGCCTCCTCCAAAGCAGGCGCTGATGGCCTCACAGTCCCCGAGGCTCTGCAGGACGCACTGGTAGATGCGGTTCCAGATCGGCACCGTGCCACTGTGATACTGCTGGTCCCAGTTCGCCTCCACGCACAGCGAGGCGTACAGAAATCGCATCACCCCGCAGGCGTCCGCGGCCAGGCAGGCCCGCAGGGCCTCGTTGCGCGTGATGATCTGCGAGGAGTTCTCGTTGCCGCCCCCGTCGTCGTCGCCGCACGCTCCCAGCCCCAAAGCGATCAGCGCCAGCCACCCCGCGAGCACCCACGGAGTGTATCGTCGCCAGCCGTCGCCCCGCGGCCGCGCGCGGCGCGGTGAGGGAGAGGTCGTTGTGATTGGGAATCGTTGCGTCATGAGAATCCGTTGCGTCAGTCAGGTCTCTGGTGGTCTGTGGCCGCTGCTCGCGGCGGGGTTACCGCAGCAAGCGGTGATCCGGTGCCGCGAGCGCAATATATCATACCGGGATCAGCGCGACAGGAACGTCTCGATGCGGCGTAGCCCCTCGTCGATCCGCGCGATGGGGACCGCGAAGGAGAGCCGGATGTGGCCGGGCGCGCCGAAGGCGCTGCCCGGCACGGTGGCCACGTGGGCCTGCTCGATGAGCGCCTGGCAGAGGGCCACGTCGTCGGGGTGTTGCTCGCGGAGGGTGGCCCCGAGCTTCACGAAGGCGTAGAACGCCCCATCGGGGCGGTGCAAGGAGAGCCCATCCATGGTCGCCGCCACCCGCGCCGCCAGGGCCTCCATCCGTTGCTCGAAGGCCTGCCGCATCTGCTCCACGGGCTGCTGGGATCCGGTGAGCGCGGCCTCGGCGGCGGCCTGGCTCACCGCGCTGGCGCAGGAGGTGGTGTGGTCCTGATAGCGGGTCGCGGCGGCGATGACCTCGGGGTCGCCCACGGCGTAGCCGATACGCCACCCCGTCATGGCATAGGCCTTGGAGACGCCATCCACCACGAAGGTTCGGGCGGCGACCTCCGGGCCGAGCGCGGCGGGCGAGACGTGCTGGAACCCGCCGTAGGTCAGGGGGTGGTAGATCTCGTCGGAGACGATCACGAGCCGCGGGTGCGACAGCACCACCTCGGCGAGGGCCTCGAGCTCTTCGCGGCGGTAGGCCGCCCCGGTGGGGTTGGAGGGCGAGTTGAGGAGCAGGATCCGGCTGCGGGGCGTGAGGGCCTCCCGGAGCTGCTCGACGGTGAGGCGGAAGCCGTCCTCCAGGCGCGTCTGCAGGGGGACGAAGCGCCCCTGGGCGAGCTGCACCATGGGGGGGTAGGACACCCAGTAGGGCACGGGCACCAGCACCTCGTCGTCGGGATCCACCAGGGCCTGCATCAGGTTGTGCAGGCTCTGCTTGGCCCCGCTCGACACCAGCACCTGGGCCGGCGTGATGGGCTGCCCGGTCACCGCCCGGGTGCGCTGGGCCACGGCCTCGCGAAGGGCGGGCGTCCCCGCCGTGGGGGTGTATCCGAAGGCGCCCGCGGCGAGGGCCTCCCGGGCGGCCTCCACGATGTGCTCGGGCGTGGCAAAGTCGGGCTGGCCCACGCTCAGGGTGATGACGTCCTGGCCGGCGGCGCGCAGCTCGCCGGCGCGCGCGCTGATGGTGAGGGTGGCCGATCCAGCGATGGCGCGGACGCGGTCGCTCGGGGTCATGGGGTGTCCTGCTGACGCCGCGGGGCGTCGGATGGGTCGGGCTCGAAGGTTCGCTTCAGCGCTTCGGCGACGTTGGGGGGGACGAGGCCCGTCAGGTCTCCGCCGAAGGCCGCCACCTCCTTGACGAGGGAAGAGCTCACGTAGAAGTTCTTCTCCGAGGTCATCATGAAGAGCGTGTCGATGTCCGGCGCCAGCCGGCGGTTCATGTGCGCGAACTGAAACTCGTACTCGAAGTCGGCCAGCGCCCGCATGCCCCGCACCAACGTCCGCCCCCCCCATTCGTGGACGTGGTTCACCAGCAGCCCCTCGAAGGACGTGATGTCCAGGCGCTCGCGGTGCGGGATCGCCCCCTCGATGAGCGCCACCCGCTGCTGCGCGGAGAACAAGCTTTTTTTCCGCGGGTTGATGGCGACGGCCACCACCAGCCGGTCGAAGATCTTGAGCGCGCGCTCGATGAGATCCACGTGCCCGTTGGTGATGGGATCGAAGGACCCCGGATAGATGGCTTTGCGATTACTCATGAGCGGCTCTCGTTTCCTGGCGGTAGAAGTGGACCGCGGTGCGACCCCAGCGCCGGCTGAGGGGCGCCTCGAGTCCGGGGAGGGAAGGGGGCGAGGAGTCGACGGGGCCCTCGAGCACGAGCACCCCTTGGGCGGTGAGACGCTGGGCAGGCTCCAAGGCGAGCAGCAGGGAGCGCGTGGAGCCCTGGTCCGCGTAGGGTGGATCCAAAAAGACCAGGTCGAAGGGGGCCTCGGCACGCAGGGTCGGCAGCGTTTGATGGATGTCGCGTACCATGACCATGGTCCGGTCGGTGAGCTCGAGGGTTTGCAGGTTCTGGCGCAACGTGCGGACCGCGGCCGCGCCCCGCTCCACGAACAGGGCAGTGGCCGCGCCGCGGCTCAGCGCCTCGATGCCCAGGGCGCCCGAGCCGGCGAACAGGTCGAGCACCCGCCCGCCCTGCAGCGGCGGCGCGTGGGTACGGTGGTGGGTGAGCACGGCGAACACCGCCTCCCGGACCCGCGCCGAGGTGGGACGGGTCTTCCGTCCCCGGGGCGCCCGCAAAACTCGACCTCCGAAGGCGCCAGCGATCACTCGAAGCATGGGCGAGCTCGTCTGCGCCGACCATTACAGGCGATACGACATCGTGTCAACGTGGCGCCCGGAAGACTGGCTTCTATCCATAAGCTACGGGGTGTCCGGAAGGCCTCCTCGCTGCCGCTGGGCGTGGATTCACTGCGCATTGGTTGCGTGCCGGCGCAACCGCTGCTGGCGCGGCGCTTGCCGCTTTACCACAGTGCGGCGCGGCAAGGCCCCCCCCAGAGGCCTCGTTGACGCGACGCTGCTGTGGGCAACATGCAAGCGCCGCGACAGCGCCTCGGACCCATGCGCAATGGATACAGGTTATTCGTGATCGGGGCCTAAAGCGCCTCGAGCTTGGTCAGGATCTCGTCTTTCACCCCGTCGATGGTCTGGGTGCCGTCCACGCGGATGTAGGCCGGCGCGTCGGCCTCCCCCCGTTCGGCCATCTTGCCGTAGAAGTCGGTCAGCACCTGGGTTTGATCATGGTAGACCTTGAGGCGTTCGCGCACGGTCTCCTCCCGATCGTCGTCCCGCTGGATCAGCGGCTCGCCGGTGACGTCGTCCTTGCCCTCCTCCTTGGGCGGATTGAACACCACGTGATAGGTGCGGCCGGAGGCCGGATGGACCCGCCGTCCGCCCATGCGCTTGACGATCTCGTCGTCCGGGACGTGGATCTCCACCACCGCGTCCAGGGTCACGCCCTCCTCGCGGATGGCCTCGGCCTGGGCCTGGGTGCGCGGAAACCCGTCGAACAGGAAACCGTTGTTGCAGTCGTCCTGGGCGATGCGCTCCTTGACCAGGCCGATGATGATGTCGTCGGAGACCAACCCTCCGCTGTCCATCACTTCCTTGGCCTTTTTGCCGAGCTCCGTGCCGGCCTTCACCGCTGCCCGCAGCATGTCGCCCGTGGAGATCTGGGGAATGTCGAAGGTCTCGCAGATGTACTGCGCCTGGGTGCCTTTTCCGGCGCCGGGCGGTCCGAGCAGGATGAGTCGCATGGGAATACCTCCTTGGCATGGGGTCGGAAATCCTCGGCGCAGCCTTTCGTGGCACCGCCGCGCGCCGGGGGACGCCGGGCTGCGGTGGACGAGGGGCTCCGCATTGACGTGCGGGCCAAACCTAGCAACGTTTGCGTCGGGACACCAGCCCGATATCCAGTGCTCATGGCGGGAGCGGTCGGGTGCCCTGGAGAGGGGTGCCCTGGAGAGGGGTGCCCTGGAGAGGGGTGCCCTGGAGAGGGGTGCCTTGCAAGAGGATGGGGCCCAAAGGTCCCGGGATCGCCGGGGTGGCCTTGCGGCCCCGGGTGCCGAGGGGTCCATAGACGCACAGGCCATGGCCAAAGGGAGTGGCCGGAACCCGCAGCCGCAAGCGCAGGGCCTGGCGGTGCAGGCGAGAGAGCAGGTCGCCTCGGGTCACCCGGAGGGTCACGGGGACGCCGACACCGTCGTCCGGGGGGGCCACGAGCCGCGCGATGGTGTGGCCCCCGAGGCGGATCTCCACGGGAGAGACGCCCCAGATGGGGGCGTCGGCGCCCGGGTACTCGCTGGACAGCCGCAGCCGCACCGCGAGGTGCGCGAGGCGCACCGGCGAGCGGGGCACCCGGTATTCCCAGTAGCCGTATCTCCGGCCCCAGACGTGCTTCACCTTGCCCCGCCCGTAGTAGCCCATCCCATGGAATCGGGCGCGGACGAAGCCGCGGATGGGGACGCGGAGGCGCCATCTCCGAGCGCTGGCGCGTTTCCACTGGCTGTCTGTAGGCGGAGCGCGCCGCACGGTGAACTGCGGCGTGTACATCGGGGCTTGGCCCCGCTGTGGTCCGAGCCGCGGGTTGGTGCGGCGCGGCGGGCCCGCGGAGAAACGACGAGCCCAGCGTCGCATGACGCTACGGATCCCTCGGGACCGGGCGTGCGGGCGGTCCACCCACACGGGGAAGCGGCGCTGCTCGTGGCTGTGGGGCAGGTAGATCCAGATCAGCGCGCCGGCCGCGCCGTCGTGATGCACCCGGGAGAGGAAGCGGTGGGTCCACCAGGGGGAGGGGCGGCGCGAGCCGCGGCCCAGGTCCGCGCGCCTTGCGATCTCTTTGGAAAAGCCAAACTCGCCGAACAGCACGGGCTTGCCGGCGACGTGGTGGGCGAGCTGTACCCGATCGTCGATCTGTCGCTCCAGGTCCGCCGGCTTGCGGAGCCGCCAGCTCTCCTCGGGGTAGAGGTGAGCGTCGCAGTAGGACACCGCCGCCATCCGGCAGACGCGCAACCACTCGGCCCGCCGCTGCATCCCGTCGTAGCCCGTCACCCCCGCCCCCACCAGGTGGTTCGGGGCGTGCTTGCGGATCAGCGTGGCGATGGCCCGGATGAATCTTCGGCGAGCCGCGAAGCCGCCGGCGGTGACTCGCGACTCGTTGATCAGCTCCCACGCCATGATGGTGGGGTCGCGGGCGAGGCGCCTCCCGGTGAGCGAGTTGCGACGACCGAGCAGGCGCCTCACGTGCCAGCGATACCAGCGCCGCGTGCGCGGATGCCGATAGAACCGATCCAACCTCCCGAAACCGGCCCCGCGTCCCAGGCGCGCCCAGCGCAGGTATTGAGGGATGCCGCCGTAGTCGCCCCAGTTGTTACCGAGCACCAGGATGACGCGCAGGCCCAGCCGCCCCGCCTCGGTCAGCACGGCGTCCAGGTGGCGGCCCGCCCGCGGGATCCACCCGCGGGGACCCGCGCGGAAGGCTTGCCAGCGTCGGTGCCAGCGCGGTGCGTCGGCGGCCACCTCACCGAACGCCCAGATTCGCACCACCCGCAGCCCATCGCGACGCACCGCCGCCAGGGTTTCGCGGTAGCGACGACGCTGGGTCACTCCATGCATGACCCCCGCGTTGGCCCCCACGAAGTAAAAGGGCCGGTCCCCGGCCACGAAGCGCGTTCCCTTCACGCGCACGAAGCCCCGCGGTGTCCGCTTCGGGGGGGGCGTGCCCGCTGCGCTCAGGAGCACCAGGGCCGTAGCGGCGGCGGTGATGCAAGGCGGCATGGGCTCCATGGTAGCGGCCGCGACGGTGGACGCAATGGTGGGCGCAATGGTGGGCGCAATGGTGGGCGCAATGGTGGGCGCAATATCGAGCAGTGATTTTCATGTAATCCTGGTCACGCATTCACTGCGGTCTCGCCAAGTGCACACATGGAAAATTCCGCTGGCTTCGAATCCCCAAACCCCGTGTGATTTTTTGGAAAACAACTTGATTGTCTTTCCCGCCGGCGTCGATTTTATCGTATACTGACTATCGGTACGTGAATCGGGTGCGCTACCCCGAGATGTGGGGGTCGCGCCGTCATCCGGAGGTGGGATTGTGAGGCCACATCAGTTATATCATCGCGACAGCGGTGAGTTCGAAACCTACAGCGCGCTGGCGGTTCAGCATTTCATGAATCCGCACAACGCGGGGCGGCTGGAGCAGGCCGATGGGAGAGGCTGCACCACGAGCGAGACGGTGGAGGACTATGTGGAGATCGGCCTTCGCGTAGAGGAGGCGTCTCGCGTGATTACCGAGATCCGTTTCCGGGCGGTGGGCTCACCGGCCGTGCTGGCCTGCGCCTCGTTGCTCACGGATCTGGTCGTTGGGCTGAGCCTGGATGCCGCCGTCGCGTTACAGCCGCTGGACTTGGAGCAAGCCCTCGGGGGGCTGCCCGAGAAGAAGCGACTCTGCGCAGAGCTTCCCCTGCGGGCGTTGCGCGCCGCCGTGGAGGACTATGAGCAACGGCAGGCGTTGCTCAACGTGCGACCGCGGACCGAGCAGCTCAACGCGGGCTCGCCCCTCTGACGCTCTGACTCGCTCTGACTCGCTCTGACTCGCTCTGACTCGCTCGGCCGCGAGCTCGATCCGCCGGCGGATCTCTTGGGAGAGTCGCGGCATGGACAATTTTTATTAAAAATTACAGAAGCCGAGCTCGGCGCTCGGCTGGGGCGTTCGGGGGCGTGTCAGGTCGCGCCCTGCGTCGTTGGTCATGGCTGGGGGGAGTATCGTTGGCGGGTGTTGGGGGGGCGTTGAGGGGGGGGGCGTTGGCCCGGTGAAAAGCCACGAACCAGCGCGGTCAGGGGATGTGCTTCTCGATCTCCTCGAGATTCGGGTTGGTGTTCTTGGTGCCGCAGTTGTGGCACTTCACGTACCGATCGTCGCCGAAAAACTCCAGCATCGTGCCACATTGCTTGCAGGGAATCTCCTGAACCTCTTTGGGGTCCTTCACGCTGACGTCCGTGGTGGGGCACTTCTGGTGATCCATTTTCAACCTCCAAAGTCGATTTCGCGGCGTCTCGAATGGGCCGCCGTCAATCCGGGTTACCGACCGGGTTACCGACCGGGTTACCGACCGGGTTACCGACCGGGTTACCGACCGGGTT
>CAYFWA010000017.1:0-1941 GCA_964346625.1 uncultured Myxococcales bacterium | reverse complement strand
ACTGACCGGGTTACCGACCGGGTTACCGACCGGGTTACTGACCGGGTTACTGACCGGGTTACCGACCGGGTTACCGACCGGGTTACTGAACAGGCCGTGTCTCGTAGCCGATCAAACAGTCTGCGCTCTCTCGTAGGATCAAGAAGCTAATCTCGACGCAAGCAAAGACAACCCGGGGGGGGGCGGATTGGGCAGCGGGCGGCAAGCACCGATCGTCCGGAATCCGGTCGCGTCGTCCGGAATCCGGTCGCGTCGTCCGGAATCCGGTCGCATCACCGCGAGGGGCTCGGCCGGCTGCCGTGGATTGTTCGGGGGTTGGCCGGTCTGCGTCATCCTGGCATCGGGGCTGCAAGGCGCCGATGCCAGGAGGTGTTTCATGCACAGCGGCTCAAAGCACTGGGAATCGGATTGGGGATCGGTCCGGTTGAAAACCGTCATCGCGGGGGTGCGGGGAGGGCTCGCCTTCGCCCTCGCCTCCGCCGTTGCCCTCGCCTCGGCCAATGCGGCCTGCGGGGGCGCCCCCGCGTTGGGCACCACGCCTGCAGGGTCCGCGGGGCGCTGCCGACCGGCGGTGATTACCCTGGAGCATCCCTCGGGTTGGCGGGAGCACCGCTGGGGCCATCCGGAGGTCCCGCTGCGCGTGGAGGGCCCGCGCAGCGTGCTGTTCGTGCGGTGGCGCGGCGCCGCTTTTTTGCGGGTCCACCAGCGCGGCGAGCGGCTGCTGCTGGGCGGGCGCGTGGTGGCCACGGACTGGAGCCGGCTCCCGGCCGCCCGCGTCGCGCGTCGGCTCGCCCGGGGGCGGCCGCCGGGTTGGCTGGTGCTGTCGGCCCGGGCCTTGACGCCCGCCGTGCGGCGGTGGCTCGGCAGCGGGGGTCCCCTGCGCCTGGCCCTGGTGTGCCCCCGCGCGCAGCGCTGTCCCTTGCGGGGGCTGGCCGCGCTGCGGGCCGTGTTGGTGGGCCTCTCGCTCAAGGACGCGCGGCTCCCGGTTGGAGCCGCAGAGGTGTTCGCGCGGCTGACCCGGTTGCGGGTGCTGGCGCTGCGGGGCGCGCGGGGAGTGGCCCCGGTGCTGGCCGCGCTGCCGCGCCTGGCGCATCTGCGGGCGCTCGACCTGGGCGGGACCCGGCTTCGGGATCGCCACCTCCGGCTCATCGCGCGGATGAGATCGCTGCGGTGGTTGGAGCTCATGGCGACGCCAATTTCCGACCACGGGGTGGCGCGGCTGAAGGTCTTGCCGGCCCTCCGCCACCTCGGCCTGGCCGCCACGGACGTGGGGGACGCGGGGGTCGCCGCGCTCAGGGGGCGGGTTGGGCTGCAGAGCCTGGATCTGGCGCTCACCGCCCTCACCGACCGCGGCGCGCGGGCGTTGGGCCGGCTCCGAACGCTGCGCGCCCTGGATCTGGAGGGCGTGCGGCTGACGGACGCCGGGCTCGGGGGGATCGGCGCGCTCACCGGGCTGCGGATCCTCCGGCTGCCCCGCCACGTCACCGGGGAGGGGCTGGCTCGCCTCGGGGGGCTGAGGCGCCTGGAAGTCCTGGGCTTGCGAGGGGGGGACGTGGGGGACGCCGGGTTGGTCGTGCTCGGGGGGCTCGGGCGGTTGCGCCATCTGGATCTGAGCGGTGCCGCGGTCTCGGCAGAGCCGCTGCGGCGGCTCGGGTTTCGGTTGCGCTGGGGCGCCGATGACTCGGATCGCGTCGCATGGCGGCCGCGGCCGCGGTCGCGGCCAAGGCCAAGGCCGAGGCCAAGGCCGAGGCCAAGGCCAAGGCCACGGGAGCCTGCGGCCCCCAATGATATCCTCCCCTGTGATACGATGAAGATGGACGCGAGCCGGACCCGGAGCGCTCGCGATGGCTCGCAACGATAGTTGCCAGAGGTTTTCATGACACGCGACGGTGGTTGCATGACACGCGACGGTGGTTGCATGACACGCGACGGTGGTTGCAT
>CAYFWA010000016.1:14959-25358 GCA_964346625.1 uncultured Myxococcales bacterium | reverse complement strand
AATTGCGCCTCGGCGCCCTCGGTGCGTCGAGCTTATTCTTGCGCGAGCCCTTATCACGAATCTACCACGTTGCAACCGCGGCGGGGAGACCCGCTCGGAATCATGCGACCCCCGCGGCGTTTTGCAAGATGTGAGCCGGCGCGACACGGTGAGCAATCCGCTGCCGGGGCGCTGGAGCCATAACGCTGGAGCCACACGGCGCGTCAGCGCCGGTTGCGACGCACCAGGGTGAGCAGCTCCTCCCGGGTGACGCCGAGGCGGGCGGCGGTCTGGGCGGCCAGGGAGGTCTCGGCCACGCCGGACTCCACCTCGTAGGTGGGCCGCTGCTCGTCGTCGATTCCCACCTGGAGAAACGCAAGCGACAGCGCGTCGTCCTCGGACGACAGGCGGCGCGTGAACTCGAGAAAGTGCGTGGAGATGAACACCTCGGCTCCGAGCTCCTTGAGCAGGGACAGCACCAGGTAGAAGATCTCCTCGCCCTCCGACGGGTTGGTGCCCGAGCAGAACTCGTCCAGGATCACCAGCGCGCCGGGTCGGGAGGTCTCGAACATCTGCCGGATGCGGATCAGCTCCGTGCCCAGCCGCCCCTCGCCCTGCTCGGGGCGGGGATCCGAGAGCCCCACCAGCGAGACGAACAGGCCCGAGGCGCGGTGCAGCCGCGCCTCGGCGGCCGGAACGAACAGGCCGCCCTGGGCCAGCAGATGGGTGAGCCCCACGGTTTGCAGCAGCCGGGTCTTGCCCCCGGAGTTCGGCCCCGTGACGATGTGGATGGTGTCCACCGTGTCGCTCTCGAGATCGCAGGGGACCGGCTTGATGTCCTGGCCGAACAGCACGGGGTTGAACAGGCCACGCACCCACCGCGCCGCCCGGCGCGGCCTGCCGTCCCCAGAGCCCGAGGCGGTTTTCGCTGCACCGCCCGCTCCTTCTCCGGCGCCCGCTCCTTCTCCGGCGCCCGCTCCTTCTCCGGCGCCCGCTCCGGCTCCGCTATGGTGTTCGTTCGCGGCCGCCGTGGGCTCCACCACCTCGGGGAAGCACACCGCCAACCCCTTGGATTCGCAGATGTCACGGAAGGCGAGCCCGCCCAGATACAGCTCCATGTGCCCCAGGAGCTGGATCAGGGGAGGCAGAAAGTGCTTCACGCCGTCGAAGACATAATCCAGCCACCGTTCCACCAGCTCGTCGCTGCTGAAACGGTAGCCGCGAAAAAACAGCGCGATCCGCCCCAGGAACCGGCGCACGGGGGAGACGTGAAAGCGGTTTTTGTGGTTCTCCTGGACGGCGAGCAGGTTGAAGCGCCGCAGCCGACCGTCGGCGCCGAGCTGAACCTGCACGTCCACGTGAGCCAGCTCGTTTTCGTAGGCCAGCAGCTCGCACAGGTCGGCGTAGCCCTCGCTTTCCCGGGCCTCGGCGCCGAACTCGTGGATGCGCCGTAGCCCGGAGCTCGCCTCGGCAAATCCTTCCCAGGCCTCGTCGAGGACGTCCCGCAGCAGCGTGAGCGTCTCCACGCGGTGGCGGGTCTCCTCGTACTTGGAGGTGATCTCCTGCAGGGCGAACTGGAGCCGCAGAACGTAGAGCTTGTGATACAGCGACTCGAAGCGCAGGCGCAGCTCCGCGTCCTCGGCCAGCTCGCGGAGAATGGCGCGCCGAAGATCGAACACCGCGGGCGCCGCGGGGGGGGTCGCGAGCAGCCGCGTGAGATAGCGGCGGTTGAGCTTGGGACGCCAACCCTTGAGGCTCACGTCCATGCACAGCTCGACGAAGTCGCGCAGGAACAGATCCTCGACGAAGCTGTCCGGGTCGAAATCCGAGGGGGCCAGGGGGCTGTCGTCGAGGGCGCGCTCCAGCGCCTCGAGGCACCCGCCCCCGGCGAAGGCGAAATCCAGCGCCCCGCAAAGCAGCGGCCCGTCCAGCCCCAGCCGCGCCTCCACGTGGAGCAGGTCGGGCAAGCGCTCCAGGGCGACGATGGCGGCGTGGGCCGAGGGCGTGTACTGCTGCGCCCTGTCGAAAAACGAGGTAGAGGTCAGCGCCCGACGCGCGGCGATCAACGACGAGGAGCGGTTGGCGCGACGCGCCGCCCGGACGCTGCTGCGGCGCGCCATGCCCCGCTTGGGCTTGCGCACGGACTCGGCGCCCCGCGCTCGATCGAGGTCGGATCTCGTCATCACAAAACCCGCATGGTCAAGGCCTCGCGGTGATGATAGCATTCGGGATCATGCCAGGGATGCCGCGGGCGCTGATCGAGAAGGGCTGGTACGTCAAGGGTCTCACCACCGGGCGGGGGGTGGTGGTGGTGACCACGGGCTCGGTGGCCTTCGTGCCCACCGAGCGGCCCAAGCACCTCGCCGCGGAGCTCGCCTGGGGCGCGGCCGGTTTCGTGAAACGCGGGGCGAGAAGAATCCCCCCCGAGACCATCATCGAGGATCTGCTGGAGGCCGAGGACATGGAGGGGCGGGTCGCCCAGCTCGTGGATGAGCTCGAGGGAACCCGCTGGCCGAAGGACGAGGCATTGCTGCGCGAGCGCCGCGTGCCGCTGCGCTGGAAGCGGCGCGGCGTGTGGTTCGTCAAGGGCCCCGAATCCATCCGACTGGTCAAGGCCTACCCTGCCCAGCGACTCGAGGAGCTGCGCCCCGTGCTCGACGCCTGGCCCCGCGCCGACTGAGCTTTCCTCCGCACCCGCTTCCGTCCCCGCCTCCGATCCCAGCTCCGGCTCATATCCCGGCTCCGCGCTCACGTCACCGTTTGCCTCACCCTCGCACGCGGCAAGGCTCACCAGGGCGGCCGTTCGGGTAGATTTCTGCGATGGCTCCGTAAGCACGTTCCACCTTCCACCTTCCACCTTCCACCAGGAATACACTGCAGAATGTTTGATATTACCGTCCCTGATGCGGGGATCAAGTCATCAAGGCGTCGCCGCGCAGCGCGCAGCCCGATCCCTTCCAAATGTCACGCGATATCGAATGACCGAGCTCCGTCCCCAGCGCTCCCCAGCGCCCAAGCTCCGTCCCCACTCCGTCCGTCCCCACTCCGTCCACGCCGCAGTCAGGCTCGCGGCGCTTCCATCTCGCTCTTTTCCAGCTCGGCGGTCAGCGAAGACAGCAGCGCGGCCTCGGGACGAGGCTCGTGCTGCAGACCCCTGGAATCGACTGGATCCCGCTTCACCTCGGCCGCACCGTCGCCGCGGCCCAGCCGGCCGAGGCCGCGGTAGACCAGATTCGGCGCGAAGATGGAGGTGAACCGGTCGAAGCGGGTGAACCCCTTGGGATATCCGCCCACCGTGGGGCGCACGACGTTCTTGAGGCCGCGCTTGATCATCTCCGGATAGCTGAAAAGCTCGTGCAGCATGGCCGCGTAGCGCTGCTCCAGCTCCTCGGGGGGCATGCAGCGCGGCTCGTAGACCACGTGGGTGATGTCGTACTGCGACCAGTCCCGGGTGAGGATCCGGCCCTCGCGATCCATGCGGGTGTGTAGCGCGGTGCCCGGGTACGGCGTGAGCACGCTCACCTGAGGCGTGTCCACGTAGCGCTTGATGAAGCGCGTGGTGGCCTCGAAGGTGTCCGGGGTGTCGCAGTCGAGCCCCATGATGAAACACCCGATGTTGGTAATGCCGTGCCGGTGCAGGGTGTCGATGCTTTCGGCGTACTTTTCCACGGTGTTGGAGCGCTTGCCCAACCCGCGGAAGCTCCGCTGGTCGATGGACTCGAACCCGATCAGGAGCTGGTTGCAGCCCGACTCGGCCATCAAGGCGGTGAGCTCACGGTCCTCGCCCACGCCGACCTCACCCTGCCCGGTCCAGTGGATCCCCAGGGGAATGAGTGCCTGGAACAGCTCCCGGGCGTAGGCGGTGTCGCGGGTGCCCTTGCGGTGGTCGCTGTCGGACACGATGTTGTTGTCCGTGAAGAACACCTGCTTGTCGGGCGTGAGCACGCCCTGCTGCTGCAGATCGCGCAGCTCGGCCACGAGCTCCGGGATGGGCCGATGGCGGCGGACCGCGCCCTGAAACCGCGTGGTGGAGCAAAAATGACAGGCGTTGCGGCACCCACGGCTGGTCTGGACCGGGATCACCCAGGGGCAGTAGTCCTCCGCCGTGGCGGCGTGCCAGTCCGGCATGGCCAGCTCCCCCAACCCGTCGGCCCGGCCCGTGCGATACCGCGGCTGGAGCGTCCCGACGTCGAAGTCCCGGAGAAGGGGCAAAAGGGCGGTCTCGGCCTCGCCCACCACCACGCTGTCGGCGTGGGGCGCGGCCTCGTCGGGCAGCGTGGAGACATGGATCCCGCCCATGACCACCGGAACGTTTCGGCGACGCAGCTTGTCGGCGACCCGATAGGTGGCCGGGGCGGTGGGGGTCATCACGGTGAACAGCACCAGATCGAAGCCGTCGAGCTCGAGGTTCTCCTCGCGCTCGTCCACCGTGGTGAAGTTATGATCCTTGCCGTAGCGCTCGTTGTAGCGTCGGCCGATTCCGGCGAGATAGGGCAGCGTGAGCTGGGGCATGAAGGCCTGCCCCCGGGTGCCTTCCACTCGCGCGGCGAGCCCGTTGAAGGTGAAGGTCCTCAAGACCTGCATGAAGGCCTCGGAGGGGCGCCACTCGAGGTCGTGGGGGCTGCGGACTTTGACGATGGCGATCTCGGACATGGGTGACCTCCAGTTCGGTCGGTTCGGTCGGTTCGGTCGGTTCGGTCGGTTCGGTCGGTTCGATCGGTTCGTTCGGTTCGATCGGTTCGTTCGGTTCGATCGGTTCGATCGGTTCGATCGGTTCGATCGGTTCGATCGGTTCGATCGGTCGATCGGTTCGGTACGAAGCGTGCTGTTGAAAATGTAACGTGACCGATGGATGTCACCGCCCTGTCATCAGCCCCCCAAGAAAAAGCTAATAGTCCGTTTTGTTTATATTTTTTTACTCGGGCGAACATCCTCATTGATCCGATCTAATCGCGGCGCGCCAGCCCGGTGGTCTTCGCGATTTTCCCACCCATCCACATCCCACCGCGGTTGCCCCTGGGCGAGATGGGTCTGAGGCGGCGGCGACGGGGTCCCCGGCGACGTCCACCCGGGACACCGCCACGATATCCAACGCGGATTCTCGCTCTGGCCCGGAAGTTACGGAAGAATCGCGCTGAACCGGGTATAGTGTACGAACGAGGGAAGGTCAGGATGACCAGGGGTCGCGCGAATGAGGTCGGAGCCAGCCATCGGGGGACCCGATGACCGTGGATGAGCCCTCGACGTGGCTCGGCGTCGGGGTTTTTCTGCTGGCCTGGTCAGGCTGGCTGTCAGGCGCCATGGCCCTGGCCGCCTGGCGGTGGGCGCGCGCCCGCCGGGCGTTGGCCCAGCGCTCGGCCGAGAGGGCCTCGCCCGCCCCGGCCGAGCCCACCCTGCTGCTGCGCCCCTGCACGGGGCAGCCTCCCTTCCTCACGGACTGCCTTCGTTCCACCGGCGCCCTGCGGGGAAAGACACCCTTGCGCATCCGGTTCAGCGTGGCCAGCGCCGAGGATCCGGCCTTTGCCACCTGCCAGCAGGTGGCGGCCGAGCTCCGCGCGCAGGGGCGCGACGCGGAGGCGGTGGTGCTCTCGCCGGCGGGCCCGAACCACAAGGCCGGCCAGGTGGTGGAGGCGCTGCAATCCCTCACCGAGCCCGGCGAGATCCTGCTGGTGGTGGACGCCGACGTGGACCTCAGCCGGGTCCATTTGGACGCGATGCTCTCCGCCTTCGCGGACGATGAGCGCACGGGCACGATCTGGCTCCCGCCGGCCGAGCGGGGCGCCCCCGAAACCTGGGGGGATCGCGCGTCGGCCGCCTTGCTCTCGGGCTCACTGCACGCCTTCCCGCTGCTCGCGGGCCTGGATCCGGCCGGCCTGGTGGGCAAGATGTTCGCCCTGCATCCCCGCGCGCGCCCTTCGTTGGAGCCGCTGGGAGAGCTCGCCTGGTACCTGGGAGAGGACATGGAGGTCTCCCGGCGACTCCGAGCCGGGGGGCTCCGGGTGCACCTGCACGCCGAGGTGGCGGTCTCGCGGGCCCGCGGGCGACCGCTGCCGGGCGTAATCCAGCGCTTTGCCCGCTGGTTCCTGGTGATCCGCGCCCAGCGCCCGGCGCTGCTTTCCACCTACCCGCTTTTTTTCGGCGCGACGCTGCCCATCCTGCTTTTCGCCGGCGCCATCGGCCTCGCCGCCGGCGCCGGTCCCTGGGCGCGGCTCGCCGCGGCCATCGCGGTGGTCTCCACCCTGGTGTCGCGCGTTGGCCTCGCGCTGGTGGCCCGCACCATCAGCGGGGCCCGGGCGCGCCCCCTGCGCGCGCTGCTCGACGTGGCGTTGGCCGAGCTGGTGCTCTGGCTGTCCCTGGCGCGGACGCTCACCTTGCGTCGGGTGAGCTGGGCGGGTCGGACCCTGCGCCTTTTGCGCTCCGGTCGGCTCGAGACCGAGCCGCGCGACGCGTGAAGGTCGCCAGCAGGAAGGTGGCCAACCGGTCCACCAGGCCCGGGCGCCGCTCGAGCACGGCCTCGAAGCCCTGCAGGGCCGCCTCGCCCCCGTCGCGCAGCCGGCAGACGCGGTCGTCGAGGGTGTCCAGCTCCGCGGTGACCGCGTCCTCCTGCCGAGCGCGACCCTCCTCGACGTCAGCGATGGGGGGCAGGGGCTCGCCAAAGGACAGGAACATCAGCGGGTGCTCGGTGCCCGCCACCTCGTAGCGCACCCCCAGGGGCACCACTGGCGCCCCCGACACCCGGCTGGCCACCAGCGCGCTGCCCCGCCTGAATCCCAGGGGACGCACCGTGGAGGCCCGCTCGCGGCCCTGAGGATAGACGAGCACCACCCGGCCCGGCCGGTTCAGCAGCCCCTCGGCATAGCGCAGCGAGGGCTCGGCCCGGCCCCCGCGCAGATCCACGCCGAAGGCGCCCACCCGGCCGAGGAACGGAAAGCGCCGCAGGTTCTTCTCGTCCATCATGGCGTAGGCGTCGAGCCGCAGGCGCCGGGGCATCAGGTAGATGAGCGTCATGGGGTCCCACCACGAGCTGTGGTTGGACACCAGCAGCAGCGGGGACTCCCGGGAGCGCGCCGCGAACCGCTCCAGGCCCCGGATGTGCACGGCCTGGAAGGCCCCCCGGATCCGCCCCTCCACGTGGCGCGGAAACCACCAGTTCATGAAGCGGGTCTTGCGTGCGGGTATCAAATCGAGCCTCTCCCCCGAACCTTCGTTGGCTTCCGCCGTCGCCTTCCGCGCGGTCCAGTGCCGCGGCGCCGCCGGGGTTCCGGGAGTCAGGTCGCAGCGGGCGACGCGATGCGGGACTCACGCGCGGTTCAGCTCCCCGGCCGAAACAACCGCCGCGACGCATCGGCCGGGCCCTCGTAGCGGCCCGCCCCCAGGGGCGCACCCCAGCCCGAGATGGCGCGATCCGGGCAGTGGTTGTGGCACGTCCAGCAGCCGGTGCAGGTCTTGCCCACCCGGGGCACGTCCTCCTCTGATGCACGGGTCAGGCACTGGGCCGGGCAGAGCTGCACGCAGGTCCCGCAGCGGGTGCAGCGCCCGGCGTCGATCCGGATGCGGGTGCCCTCGCGCATCTTGTCCACGGTCATCAATCGACCGATGGCGTACATCGCCCGAAAGCAGGCACTTCATGCGGCGCAGAGTACTACAAACCTCCCGCGCCACAAACACACCGTCGGGAGGCTACAACACCACCGTGTCGCAGCCCACCAGGATGTCCACCTGCAGGTCGTTGAGCTGCACGTCCTCGCAGGTCACCGGGCAGAGCTGGATCATCTGGGGATCCGCGGGATCGTCGTAGTACCAGCCCCCCAGCGCGGGATCGCAGCCGGCCTCGTCGCCCACGTTGGGCACGGTGACGGCGCTGCTCGGGTCGGCCGGGTCCACCACGGAGACGTTGATCTTGTCATGGTTCACCTGGGCGCCCCCCTCGGGCTCGGGGATCTGGAACTTGCAAAAGCCGTTGGCCCGGATTTCGTTGAGGGCGTCGATGAACTCCTGGGTGACGTTCCCGCCGGTGTTCACGATGTAGGCCGAGCCGGTGCCGCCGCTGGCGGCGATGTCGTTGAGCGCGCCGAGGTCGCTGTTTTCCTCGGCCTCCACGCCGATGACGTAGGTCTTCACCGAGGGATCCTGGGCCGCGGCGTCCGCGGCCAGGCTGGCGGTCTCGGAAACCGAGTTGTAGGTGCAGTTGGTGGGCACGCCGTCGGTGGCGAACACGATGAATGTCAGATGATCCGGGTGGGCCTCGGCCCAGGCCGTCGCGTAGATCATGGCCCCCTCGTAGGCGGGCTGGGTGGGGGTGGAGTCCCCGTCCGGATCGGTCGCCGAGAGCGCCGACAGGAAGGCCGACTGCACGCCCGGAAGCGTCTGGATGGGCACCTCGGCGTCCTCGTAGTCGGCTGGATCACACGAGTCGTTCATGCCCATCATGGAACCGCTGCACTGCTGCCCCATACCCGGAAAAGAAATGCACGGCCCGTAGAGCCCGCAGTCGGGATCCGAGGTACAAGCGGAGGGAATCGGCTCCGTGGCGGGGAGGGGGGAAAACTGCAGCCCCACGCCGATGCCCGCCACGTCCGGGGAGTTCACGAAGCTCTGCAGCGCCGTCTCCACCGCGTCCCACTTGCCCTCCTCCCTCATAGAAGCGGATCTGTCCAGCATAATGTACAGATCCAGCGGCACGATCTCGCCCGGGTTCGACACGGCCGCGCAGGCCTCGATGCACTGGCCGTCTTCCTCGTACCAGCCCTCGAGGCAGTCTCCGCAGACGATGTCGCCCTCCACCCCCACGCAGGTGCGCCCCTGGGCGGCGCACACCGACTCGCAGGTGGCCTTGGGCACGCACTCGCCCGTGCCGTCCAGCTCGTAGCCTGGCAGGCAGCTATCACAGGCGGCCCCCGTCCAGCCCTCGTCGCAGTGACACACCGGCGTGCCGTTGGAGTCGTCGCAGACCCCGTGGCCGTTGCAGGGGCTCTCGTCGCTGCAGTCGATCTGCATCGGCGTCACCGGACCACAGGCCTGTAGGATCAGCGCCGCGGACAGCGCGGTGATCGCGAACAGCGCGGACAGCCGGGACAGGGCAGAGGGTGCAGACGGTCGGATCAGCGCGGACGGTGACCCAGCGCGGGCGCGAACGCGGGCGCGAAAACCACAAAAATCGGGGTGAAACATGCAGTACCTCCAGGGCGAAGGGCGGACGCAGGGGTCCGGATTCCTCTCGGGTTTCGGTGTTCCTTCAATAGGTTACCAGAGGCCCCCCAACCGGCTCACATAATTGCACCCCGACGGCCCCCCAGGGACGCCCCAGCTCACTCACGCCGAGCTCTCCTCATGCAAAGCTCCTGGATGATTGACTTTTCTCCGATGGGGCTCGTTCGGGAGCCGTACCGGAGGCCGATCGGGATCCCGATCTGGAATCAGTATTCGATGACAATCCCGTCGAAGTCCTCGGCCCGAAACGGCAGGTCCAGCAGCGGCCGCCGCTCGTGGGGCTCCGAATAGAGGCGCACCCGCTCGGAAAACCGCGTGGGGAAGTAGCTCTGGTAAAACATCGTGTCCATGGCCCGCCGCCCGAGGTCGGGCACCGCCCGCAGCCGCGCCGCCAGCGCCAGGTCCTCGCAGGCGTAGATGGCCCGCTCCACCCGCTCGGCGTCCCACCGCGTCGGGGCGAACGTGTCGCTGTCATCGTCGTGCAGCTCCGGCCGGAAGGGCACCGGATCGTTGTGCTGGCGCCACAGCGACACCTCCCGTGGCTCGGCGAAGGGATCCACGTACTCGCCGTCGAGCCACACGTTGAAGTGCACGTGGGGCGCCGTCCAGGGGAAGGCCGCCACGCAGTCCACGCCCGAGGAGCCCGAAAGCGCCAAGGGCTCCCCGCGCCGCAGCCGCTGCCCCGGCTCCACCAGCGCCCGGCCCAGGTGGTTGCTGGTGGTCACCACGCCGTGGCCGTGGTCCACGAACACCTTCAACCCGCCCCGGTGAAACTCGCTGGCCACGCGCAGCACCACCCCGGGCGCCGGCGCTGCCACCACCGTCCCCGGGGGCACGGCGAAGTCGGTGCCGTTGTGGCTGTCGTAGGTGTTGTCCCCCCCGCGGAAGTCCCGCACCTGGGTCACCCGCACCGACCACCCCTCGTGAATGGGCGTCGGCGTGCGGTTGAACAGGTTGTAGATGGGCACCCGCCGGTCGGCCCGCCGCCGCCCCAGATAGCACCGCAGCGACAGCCCCGGCTTGAGGATCTTCAAGCTGGAAACGCCGAAGCGAGAGGGGGGAGTGTGCTTGTCTCCCCGCAGCACGAACCAGGTCTCACCAAGCCGCGTACGCCAGGGGGTCAAGCCAAAGGTCTCGGCGATGGAGAGCTTGCGCTGGGAAACGGGATCGGACATGGGCGGCTCCTTGGGCATGGCCCGCTCGGTGGCCA